>JAGWBB010000023.1:0-31506 GCA_021296095.1 Desulfurellaceae bacterium
TAGCGGCTGACCCAAGACCATGAGTTCGGACGTGGGGAAAACACTGCTGCGGACGGCAGTGTGGGGACTGTGTGGGCTGCTACTGATTGCTGGCGACGCCTGGGCGCAGACCAGCGTGCCCGGCGCTCCCACCATCGCTACGGTGACGGCGGGTCGCAGCAGCTCTCTCGGTTTCACCCTTGCCGTGACCTGGGCCGCACCCTCCGATACCGGCGGATCGGCCATCGAAGCCTACGATGTGCGTTACATTGAGACGGACGACGATGAGACGGACGACGCCAACTGGACCGTAGAAGACGGCGCCTGGACTTCCGGCAGCCTGACCTACACCATCTCCGGGCTGACCGACAGCACGGAATACGACGTGCAGGTGCGGGCGGTCAATGCCAACGGCGATGGGGCCTGGTCCGCCACGGAAACGGGTACCCCGGATCATGGGGACAGCGTCTCGGAGGCGACGAGCCTGACGCTAGACACCCCGATGGAAGGCGTGATCGACCCTGGGACCGACGTGGATTACTTCACGTTCAGACTGACCAGAGAGACCGGTATGCTCATCTGGACGACCGGCGATCTCGATACCGTGGGCGAACTCCAGAACAGTAGCGGCACGGTGATTGACAGTGACGATGACGGCCCGCTCTCCAGCGCCCCGTTGGGTTTCTTCATGTGGAATACCCTCGCCGCAGGAACGTACCGCATCAAGGTTTCCAGCTACGGAGAGACTACGGGGTCCTATGTCCTGCGCACCAGGACGATGGTCGATACCAGCAGCATTGCCAACGCGCAGGAGATCACTTTCGACAGTGACGGAAACGGGGTTAGGAGCGGACTCATCGACCCTGGCGACGACACGGACTACTTCACGTTTACACTCTCGGAAACGACCGAGATCGTCATTCGGACCACCGGCCTTGTTGGAGATACGGTGGGGACCCTCCTGAACAGCGACGGAACGGAGATTCTTGCTTTCGACGACGACGGGTATCTCTGGCCGAGTCGGCATCAATTCCTGATCCGCACCCGACTCGACGCCGGGACGTACTCCATCGAGGTCGAGGGTTTTGACGAGGACGACACCGGGTGGTACCGCGTGCATGTCAACAAAGGGGATGAGCCGGGCAACACACGCGAGACTGCCGTCCCCCTGGATTTCGACAACTTCATTGCAGAAGGGAGCAGGATAGACCCCTCAACCGATGTGGACTACTTCCGTCTCGACCTCACCGAAACCACAAACATCTTCGTGGGGGCCGTGAGTGAGACGGTGGATATCGACGGGGAGTTGCTTGATGAAAACGGCAACGCGGTTGACACAAATCTGTATGGAGTAGCGTTTGGGGACGACGGACCGTGGACCTTTTTTCTCTCCGACCGCCTGGACGCGGGGACCTACTACATCAGGGTTACCCATGACGGTGCCGACACCGGGCCGTACACCATTCGTGCGTTTGCATTTACGAGCTTTCTGGACCGTTGTTCGGAAATCGACACCGCCACCGCAATCAGCGACCCGCTGTACGGCTGCCAGTGGCACCTGAACAACACGAGGCAGCTCAAAGGCGTAACTGCAGACGAAGACATCAATGTCGAAGAGGTCTGGACCGCCAACAACCTGGGCGCCGGCATCAACGTGGCCGTGGTCGACGACGGCATGGATTATGAACGCGAGGACTTGAGTGCCAACGTAGCGACGGCGCGTAACCACGACTACACCGCCGGCGAGGGCGAAGACACGACCAACATATTTCATCCCCTGGAAGACCACGGCACGGCGGTGGCGGGTATCATCGCAGCGCGGGATAACAGCCTGGGCGTGCGGGGCGTGGCGCCCAGGGCGACAATCTACGGCTACAACCTCCTCCTGGATTCCACCGATGCAAACGAAGCGGACGCCGCGAAACGCGACCTGGAGACGGACGTCTCCAACAACAGTTGGGGACCTTATGACGGGCCCGGACTGGACGCCGCTCCCGGCATCTGGGAGATGGCGATAGAGAAAGGCATCACGGAAGGTTCTGACGACAAGGGCATCTTCTATGTCTGGGCTGGCAGAAACGGGGCCTTGCGGGGAGACGACTCCAACCTCGACGGGTACGCCAACCACTACGGCGTGACTGCGGTCTGTGCGGTGAACGACCAGGGCCAGCGCTCCGCGTATTCGGAACAGGGCGCCAACCTGTGGGTCTGCGCGCCGTCGAATGACTCTTCCCGCGACCGCAACGGAATCACCACCACCGACAACGACGACTTCCATACCAACCGCTTTGGCGGCACCAGCGCGGCCACCCCCATCGTCTCCGGCGTGGCCGCGCTGGTGCGCAGCGCCAACTCCACCCTGACCTGGCGGGACGTGAAGCTCATCCTGGCCGCGTCCGCCCGTCAGAACGACGCGGACAACGCCGGTTGGGAGGACGGGGCGCTCAAGTACGGCTCCGACACGGAGACCTACCACTTCAACCACGAGTACGGCTTCGGGGTGGTGGACGCCGAGGCCGCTGTGGACTTGGCCGACGGCTGGACCGCTCTTCCGACGCTGGAGAAGGACACCGCGTGGACATCCAGAAATCTCAACTTGCGCATCCCCGACAGGGGCACGGTCACCAGCCGCATCACCATGGGCTCTGCTGTCGAGTTCGTCGAGTTCGTCGAAATCAATGCCGACTTCACTCACTCAGCCTTCCGTGACTTGCAGGTAGAGTTGACCTCCCTGACGGGGAAGGTGTCCGTCTTGTCTGTTCCCTATCCAGTCGGACGCTCATTGGATGGAAGCTTTCGCTTCGGCTCGGCCAAGCATCTGGGCGAGAACCCTGCCAGGACATGGACGTTGCGTATCCGCGACCAACTGTCCGGGGACGCCGGCACGCTGAAGTCGTGGAGCCTGACCGTCTACGGGCACCGGTCCACCCCCGGAGCACCGGACATAGACCAAGTGACTCCGGGGCCCGGCTCCCTCACCGTTGTCTGGAAGGAGCCGACCAACATCGGCGCGTCCGCCGTCACCGGCTATGATGTGCGCTACATCAAGACCAGCGAGGACGAGACGAATGACGCCAACTGGACGGTGGCCGACACCGGCTGGACTTCCGGTAATCTGGAATACACCATCAGCAGTCTGTCCGACGACATTGCCTACGACGTCCAGGTGCGAGCGGTCAACGACCAAGGCGACGGCACCTGGTCATACACAGCCACCGAGACGCCCTCAAGCGACGCACCCTACTTCTCGGAAGGAGCCACTACCACCCGGAGCGTCGATGAGAATGCGACCGCAGGGACGAACGTCGGCGACCCGGTCGTCGCAACCGACCCCACCAACGAGACGCTGACCTACACGCTCTCGGGCACCGACGCCGGATCGTTCGCTATCAACGACAGTACCGGCCAACTGACGGTGGCCTCGGGCACGGCACTGGACTACGAGGGAACCAAGAAAAGCTACGCCGTCATCGTGACGGCCACCGACCCCGTCACGACCGACGATCCCACCGCCGACTCCGATTCCATCAACGTGACCATCACCGTCAAGGATGTGGATGAATCGCCCACGCTGACCGGCGAAGACAGTGTCGAATACGCTGAGAACGGTCTCCTCCCGGTCGCTACCTACACCGCCACCGACCCGGAAGGCGAGTCAGTCACCTGGTCGCTGACCGGGACTGACAGCGGCGACTTTGCCATCAGCAACGGCATCCTGAGCTTCGATTCCCCTCCCAACTACGAATCGCCCACCGACGCCGACGGCAACAATGTCTATGAAGTGACCGTGCGAGCCTCTGATGGGACCTCCAGCCCGGCTACACTGGACGTCACTGTTACCGTTACCCCCGTGGATGAAGTGCATACGCTGACAGGGCCGGCTGGCGGCTCATACGAGGAAAACGTCACAGGCTCACTCGCCTTCTACACCGTCAGCGACCCGGAGAGCGTGTCTCCCACGTGGTCACTGGCCCGGCACCGACCGGGGCGACTTCACTATTACAACAGACGGCGTCCTGAGCTTCGCAAACATCCCCGATCACGAGCAACCTGCCGACGCCGGCAGCAACAACGTCTATGCGGTGAGCGTGCGCGCCACCGCCGGAATTCACACCGTCGAGCAGTATGTCACCATTCGTGTCACTCCCGTGGATGAACCGCCCACGCTGACGGGACCGACCAGCGTGCTGCCGTATGACGAGAACAATACGACACAGGTTGCCCGCTACACCGCCACTGACCCGGAGGGAGCGACCATCGTCTGGTCGGTGGACGGGGACGACGCTGAGGACTTCACCATCAGCAACGGCGTGCTGAACTTTGACCCCGCTCCCAACTACGAGGCGCGCGCCGACGCCGACGGTGACAACGACTATGAAGTGACCGTGGTCGCCTCCGATGGCGACCTCACCACGCAGCAGGCCCTCGCCGTTACTGTCACCAACCTGGACGAAGCGGGCAGCCTGACCCTGTCGTCGGAGTATCCGCAGGTCGAGACCGCGTTGACCGCCACCCTGAGTGATCCCGACGGCGCCTCTGATATCATCTGGGTCTGGGAGCGGTCTGCGAACCGGAGCACGTGGACGGAGATTGATGGTGCAACCTCGGACAGCTACACGCCGGGGGACGCTGCCATGAATCATTACCTGCGGGTCACGGTCACCTACACCGACGGGCATGGGGAGCCCGGCAGTAAAAGTCTCCAGCGCACATCCACCAACCGGGTACGGGCGAAGCCGGGCGATAACAATCATCCGGGGTTCTCGGACACGACCACGACCCGCAGCGTCCCGGAGAACACGGCAGCCGGGAGGAACATCGGCGACCCAATAGTGGCGACCGACCTGGACGACGACCCGCTGACCCACACCTTGGACCCTGCCGACGAGCGCGTCTTCGCCATCGACAGCCGGTCCGGCCAGTTGCAGACCAAGGCAGCGTTAGACCATGAGGACACGCCGAGCTACTCCGTCACCGTGACGGCTACTGATCCCTCCGGAGACTCCGACTCCATTACAGTGACCGTCACCATCGAAGATGAGGATGAGCGGCTCACGCTGACGGGGCCGAGTAATGTCCCGTACGAGGAGAACGCTACCGGGACCGTCGCCACCTTCAGCGCCGCCGACCCGGAACAGGAATCGATCACCTGGGCTCTCACAGGATCCGACCGCAACGCTCTCACCCTCACCGTCAATACCACCGACGCCACCCTCACCTTCAACACCCCGCCGGACTACGAGGCGGACAACCGCTACAGCGTGACTGTGGAAGCCACCGCCGGGAATCACACCGCCCGACAGTCCGTCACCGTCCGCGTCACCAACATGAACGAGGCGCCGGAAATCACCAGGCCGGCCGATACCGTTATCACATACACCGAGAACGACACGGGACCAGTTGCCACCTATCGTGCGACCGACCCGGAGCGCGACCCGATTCAGTGGACGGTCGATTCCGACACCTTCACCATAAGCGACGGGGTCCTGCGCTTCCTCATCCCACCCGATTACGAGGCAGGCGATAGCTACTTCGTAACCGTGGCAGCCTCCGATGGGGAGCTGACGGATAGGCTGTCCGTAACGGTCACCGTGACCAACGAAGACGAAGCGGGCAACCTGACCCTGTCATCGGTGCAGCCGCAGGTCGATACCGCGTTGACCGCTATCCTGACCGACCCCGACGGTATCGTCTCCACCGACTGGGTCTGGGAGCGGTCGCAGGATCGGCGGACGTGGGAGCCTGTTAAGGGGACGCCCGCCGACAGCTATACGCCGGAGACTGATGATGCGGGCTGGTACCTGCGGGTCACCGTGACGTATACCGATGGAGCCGACCTCAACGAGACCAAGAACGCGCAGGTCGTCTCGCCCCATGCGGTACGGACGGCGCCGATCAACAATGCGCCCCCGGCCTTTACCGCGACCACGGCCACCCTCGCCGTCGGAGCCAACGCGGGGGCGGGGAGCCGCGTCGGGGCGGTACGGGCTGAGGACCCCGAGGATTACCCGCTTACCTACACCCTGGACGATAAGGACGCGGACGCGGCCTGTTTCGCTATCGACTGGATCAGCGGACAGATCACGGTCGGCCCGGGGGGCCTAGCGCCCTGTGGGAACCAAGTGACGCGGTCACTCGGCCAGCGCACGATAAGCGTAAAGGCTGAGGAATCCAAGACCACCTACGAGGTCACCGTGATCGCCACCGACCCGTCCGGGGAATCCGATGAGATCCCCGTCTTCATCACCGTCACCTCTTCTCCCCCGCCTCCGCCCCCGCCGCCCCCGCCACCACCACCGCCTCCAGAAGTACCCAAGGTGGAAGCGGGGACAGAGCCGCTGGGCGTGTTGGAGAACCCCGGGCCGGGCTCACGCCAGAGTGGCCTCGGCCTGCTCTCCGGCTGGGTGTGTGACGCCGACGTGGTCGAACTGGAGATCGACGGCATAGACGCCACCCACCGCCTGGAAGCCGCCTACGGCACCGACCGGGCCGACACACAGGAGGCCTGCGACGACACCGATAATGGCTTTGGCCTGTTGTTCAACTGGAACCTGCTGTTGCTTAACGCAGACCCGCCCAGAGACGCCGACATGTTTACTGTGCGGGCCTTAGCCGATGGCGTTCCGTTCGGGCAGGCGACCTTTACCGTGACCACCCTGGGCGAGGAGTTTCTGCAGGGCGTCACGGGGGAGACGGTCGTCTCCAACTTCCCGAGTCCGGGCGAAGAGGTGCGTCTGGTCTGGCAGCAGGCCAATCAGAACTTCGTCCTGGCACCTGCGGACAGCGCACCGGCTCAGACCGGGCAGTGACAAGACCTCGTCGGGATGCGGAGCCTGTCGTGGGTTTGCAGTCGTATCGGTTCGTGCCGGGAGGCTTGAGCGGCGGCATGCAAGGCAGGCTTCTCACCCGCTTCGCCAGCCTGTCCGCGCTACCAGCCAGCTCACAAACCGCCGGTTGCGGGCGACCATCCAGTAGCCCAGCTCGACCGCCCAGATGAAAGGCGGGCATCCGGCCAGGCGGGCCAGCCGCGGATAGCCGATCAGACCCAGCACACACATGCTCGCCCGGCCGGCGGCCAGGGTCTGACCGGCAGGCGTAATGACCTGCACGGCGCGTCGGCAGCGCTCGGCCAGCTCATCCGTCATCGGCGGCCACGGCGCGTCCTGGTAGGCCACGGCGCGGATGACATCGGCCGTATCGTGTCGCTTGACCCAGGCGACGAGGCAGCCTCACAAACCTCAACCGCCGTCCCACAACAGCCAGTACTCAGCCATGCGCCCTCAGCCTTCGGGCCGGTCTTCCCTCTCGATCAAGCCCATCTGCCTCAGCTCGGCCCGGATATGCTCCCGGTGCGTCGCTCCCCAGTATATCCGCCGACAGCCCGGACAGCGGTGGAAGGTGGTCTGGGTCTGCCACGTATACGCCGGCACCTTGGTCCGGACGCTGTCTTTGTCCACCGCCTCAAGGGGCTGGTTGCAGGCCACGCACCGGCTCAACAGCCCGGCGACGGGATCGAGCTTGAGTGCCGTCACCACCTGCTTGAGCTGGTCTCGAAAATGGTCGTGCTCGATAAACACGAATGTCGGTGCGTCCCTGAAGCGGCGAATCTGGGTGTTGCGCGTCAGAATGACCCGGCTCTGGCGGCGGCCCTCGCGCACCAGACCGGCCGGTGAGAGCTGAGGCAGGTAGCGCGTGTCATAGCCCAGAATACGCAGCCAGCGAGCCAGTTTGCCGACCGTTCGGTCCGCAAGAAACGTGACAGGCGCTGTTTGCTCGGCAGGCGTGAGGTGTGGCATACGAGACGGTGACCGGACTGTGTTGGCGAGTTCATACTTAGGGCAAGAGGCAGAGGATGACAAGCACAGGAGGATGTATGGAAGAGCATATGACGTTTGCGGTTGGCGATATCAGCCTTGAGGGCCTGTTTTCAGCGCCGTCCACTCCCCCGTCCATCGGCGCGGTGATCTGTCACCCCCACCCCCAGTACGGCGGAGAGATGCGCAACAATGTGGTCTCGGCCCTGAGCCTGGCGTTTCAGGAGGCCGGCATCGCCACCCTGCGCTTCAATTTCCGCGGGGTGGGCCAGAGCGGCGGCAGTCACGGCGAGGGAGAGGCGGAAATCGAGGACGTGAAGGCGGCCGTTACCGCCCTGCTTGAGCGTCAGCCGGTCTCGACCGTGGTGGTCGCCGGCTATTCGTTCGGCTCGGTCGTCGGGCTGCGGGCCGGGGCTGAGGACGAGCGGGTGCATACGCTGGTCGGCGTGGCCCTGCCAATCGGCTTTCGCGACCCCTCGTTTCTGCTGACGGCCAACAAACCGACGCTGCTGGTCAGCGGGGATAACGATAACTTCTCCCCCATCCCCGGACTCCAGGAGCTGATCGAAAACATGCCCGCGCCCAAAAAGCTGGTGACGCTGCCGGGGGTGGACCATTTTTTCTGGGGACACGAAAGCGCGGTCGCCCACGCCGCAGTGGAGTTCCTGGGGCAGCAGGAAGGCGGAGGAGATCGCGCCTGAGCGTCAGCCGGCCACGGCGGCGTCAGGCCGAGACGGAAGGGACACAGGCGGCCGGGCGAGTTCGAGCAGGGCTCTGACGCCGCCGAACGGCTCGGCTGCCCCCTCGGCCGCCTCGGTCATGATCGCCAGTGCGGCAGGCAAATCCTTTCCGTTCTGGTAAACCCGCTCAAACACCTCCAGCTCCCTCATGTAGACGAGCTGATTGAGCAGCACGGCGTTGTTGAGTTTGCCCGAGGCAAGACCGGTACGGGCGTGCTCCGGCCCGACCAGGGCCCGATACTCGGTCTGGAACCGGGCGAACAGCTCTCCCCGCCGGCTGAGCTTGTCGGACTCGGCCAGGGCCGAGGCGTACAGCGCCTCCAAACGCTCGGCCGCCCGGGCCACACACGCCGACAGCTCCAACTCCCGGCGCCAGCGCGCCTCGGCCCGGCGGGTGACATCGTCGTGTCGTCCGTACTCGTGGCGAAAAAAGATGATCGCGGCCCGATGGCCGGCAAAATTGGCCAGGGACTCGTTAAACGCGGTGTGGCCGGCCAGATAAAACGTGGCGTGAAACAGTTCGTGAAAAATCACGTTGGCCAGCGTTTCCGCGTCATAGTCCAGCAGGTGCGGCAGCAGCGGGTCGTCGAACCAGCCCAGGGTACTGAAGGCCGAGGCGGTGCGGACAGCGGTGTCGTAGCCCTGGGCTTCGAGACGGCGCGCTGCGGTCCGGGCCAGGTCTTCGCTGAAATAGCCCTTGTAGGCCACCCGGCCGACAATCGGGAACCACCACGTATACGGCTCAAGGCTGGTCCGCGGGGCGGCGGTCAGCACATGGACGAGCGGCGGACGGCTGACTTCGGTCAGGCTGGCGTAGCTGCCGCCGACGCGGAAGCCGAGTTCGTGTTCGGCAAAGGCCCGGACACGCAGGACGAGGCGCAGCTTGTCCCGCGCCGCAGGATCGAGATCGGGTCGCTGCAAGATATCGCTGATCGGACGGCGGTGCCACAGAATCTTGGCCTCTTCATAGCCGAGCCTGAGGACATACACCGGCGAGCAGGCCGACAGCAGGCTGAGCCACACCAGCCAGACCCAGGGCGGTCCCATGGGCCTCACTCCCTGTGCCCGCCCAACAGCCCGCTCCCCTGGGCTGAGCGCACCGCCGGCGGGGCCTCGTTGCCGGCATACTGGAGCTGGTACAGATGCCAGTAGATACCGCCCAGCCGCATCAGCTCCTGGTGGCTGCCCGTCTCGCGCAGCTGGCCTTTGTGCATGACCAGGATGCGGTCCACGTTTTGAATGGTCGAGAAACGGTGGGCGACGACCAGAGTTGTGCGGCTCTCCATCAGCTTGACCAGGGCGTACTGAATGAGCAGCTCGGTCTCCGGGTCAACGCTCGAGGTGGCCTCGTCCATGAACAGCACGGCCGGATCGTAGGCCAGAGCCCGGGCAAAGGACAACAGCTGACGCTGGCCGGCCGACAGATTGGAGCCGCGTTCGTATAACTGCTCGGCATAGCCCTTGGGCAGCTGGCGGACAAACCCGTCGGCGTGGACCGTCTTTGCCGCCTGCTCCAGAGCGGCCGGCGCAATATCCGTCCGTCCCAGACTGATGTTGGTGGCGACATCGCCGACAAACAGAAACACGTCCTGGAGGACTGTGCCGATGTGGCGCCGCAAGACCTTGAGGTCCCACTCCCGGATATCGACCCCGTCGACCAGAATGCGCCCCCGCTGAACGTCGTAAAAGCGGCTCAGCAGCTTGCTGAGCGTCGTCTTGCCCGAGCCGGTGGCGCCGACCAGGGCGACTTTTTCGCCGGGCTCAAGCGTAAAAGACACGTCGCGCAGCACCCAGTCCTCGTTGGTATAGGCAAACCAGACGTGCTCAAACTCAATCCGGCCGCGCACCTTTTGAGGCCGGTGGGGCGTCTCGGGCGAGGTAATCATCACCGGCGTATCCAGGAGCTGGAACACCCGCTCAATTGCGCTCAGGGCGGACTGCAGGGTGGTGTACTTGGTGCTGAACTCCCGCATCGGCACGAACAGCTTCTGGATGTAATCGACAAAGGCGACCAGGGTGCCCAAGGCCACGATCCCGCTGCTGACCTGACCCGCGCCGTACCACAGCATCAGGGCAATCGAGATGGAGCTGATCGCCTCGACCAGCGAGAAGAGGGTGGCGTCATAGATATTCGACAGATGGTTGGTGTCGCGGTAGTCGCGGTTGCGCTGGACAAACTCGGCGAACAGCTTTTTTTCCTGGGCAAACAGCTGGGCGACCATGACGCCGGAAATGGTTTCCTGCAAAAACGCGTTAATCCGCGCCAGGCGTTCCCGAATCGCCCGATAGTTGCGGCGGGTCCGCACCCGAAAAAAATTCAGGGCGAGCAGCAGGGGCGGCACCAGGAGCAGGGCGACCAGGGCCAGGCGGGCGTCGAGCATCAGCATGATGGTCACGATGCCGACCATGGTCAGCACGTCCATGAAGATGGTCAGGGTGCCGGCCGAGAAGGCTTCGTTGATGGCGTCCACATCGGTCGTCAGGCGGGTGACCAGACGGCCGACCGGGGTGCGCTCAAAAAAGCTGGCCGGCAGTTCCTGCAGATGGGCGAACAGGTCGCGGCGGAGGTCGGCCAGACTGTTCTGGGCCATGAGCATGGTGGCGTGGAACTGGGTATAAAAGAAGATGAATTCGCCGACCAGGATGCCGGCAAACAGCAGGCCGACCACGGCCAGGCCCTCGGCGTCGTGGTCGGCCATGTAGCGGTCAACGGCCAGCTTCAGCAGGTAGGGCTGGGCCAGCACACAGGCCGAGGTCAGCGGCAGACACACCAGGGCCAGGAGAAACCGCGCCCGGTAGGGCCGGACGTAGTGCCACAGCCGTCGCAGCAGGGCGAGATCGTAGGTTTTGCCGAGTTCTACCTCGCGCTGGGTGTCCATCAGAATTCCGCCAGTTCCTGTTCGAGCGCCTGCTGATGAAAGAGTTCGGCGTAGATCCCGTTGCGGGCGACCAGACCCGCGTGCGTGCCGGTCTCGGCAATCCGGCCGCCGTCGAGCACGACAATCAGGTCGGCCTCCCGGACCGCAGAGATGCGGTGCGAAATCAGAATGACCGTCTTCTCCCGGGTCGAGTCGCGCAAAGCGTGCAGAATGGCCTGCTCGGTCTGGGCATCCACGCTCGACAGCGCGTCGTCAAGGACCAGGATCGGGGGGTCGGCCATCAGGGCGCGGGCCAGCGTCGCGCGTTGTTTCTGGCCGCCGGACAGGGTAATCCCGCGCTCACCGACGACCGTGTCATAGCTCTTGGGCAGCTCTTCGATCTCGCGGCCGATGCTGGCAACCTCGGCCGCCCACTGGACCTGGTCGAGGTCAACCGTCGGCATGCCAAAGGCGATATTGTCCTTGAGCCGGGTCGAAAACAGAAACGGGTCCTGGGGCACAAAGCCGATGCCACGGCGCAGGGCGGCCAGGGAAAAGGTCCGAATATCCCTGCCGCCAATAGTGATCGAGCCGTCGCTCACGTCGAACAGGCGCGGCAGCAGATGGACCAGGCTGCTTTTTCCCGAGCCCATCCGACCGACCAGCGCGACCGTGGAGCCAGCCGGCACGGTAAAGGTGATATCGCGCAGCACCTGATGCCCGTTGTCCGGGCTGTGATAGGCAAAATCGACATGCTGAAAGCCGATGTCGCCCCGGAACGCCTGACCCGGTGTGTCGTCGGGACCGCCGACAATCTCGGGCTGGACGCGGAAGACGCTGTCCAGGCGCTGCAGGGCAGCCCGTCCCCGCTGTAAGATGGACACCAGCCAGCCGAGCGCCATGGTCGGCCAGGCCAGCAGGTGGAGATAGCCCATGAAAGCGACCAGATCGCCCAGGCTCAGCCGGCCGGCAATGACCTGAGTCCCGCCGTACCACAGGATGACCAGCAGGCCGAGCCCGGACACGCTTTTCATCAGCGGCGGAAACAGCCCCCGGACCCGGGACAGGGCGATGCTGTCGGCCTTGAAGCGCGCGTTCAGGCTGGCGAACTCGGCGTTCTGCCACTCCTCGCGCGCATAGGCGCGCACCACATGCATGCCGCTGGCGCCCTCCTGGACCCGGGTCGAGAGGTCGGCCAGCCCCTCCTGGACGCGCAGGGTGCGGGCCATGATCTGGCGACTCATAACCCGGACAACGACGATCATCAGTGGGTAGGGAGCCAGGGCGACCAGGGTCAGGCCGGGGTCCATGGCGATCATGGCCGACAGCGCGTAGACATAGTAGAGGGGGGTGTTCAGCACATTCAGAATGCCCAGCCCCAGCAGCAGCCGGACCGCGTTCACGTCGTTCACGAAACGGGACATCAGGTCGCCGGTGAAGTTGCGCTGGTAGTAGCGCAGCGACAGCTGCTGGACGTGGGCGAACAGATCGTTGCGCAGCTCGTACTCAATGTCGCGGCCGACATTGAAGATCAGAAAGCGCGAAAAGGCGCGGACCACGCCCAGAATCAGGGCCACCCCGATGATGGCCGCCACCGACAGGCTGATATCAAAAAAGGGCAGCCCCTGCTCAATACCTTCAACCGCGCGTTTGAGCAGCAGCGGGATGGACATCGCCAGGCTGGCGGTTACCAACAGGCACAGGATACCGCGCAGATACCGGTAGCGGTAACGAAAGATATACGGCCAGAGACGATACATGACAGGGTTGATTCACCATACCGACGCGCACCACCAGCGGCAAGGGGAGCGGTAGGGGCGGGTTTCAAACCCGCCCCCTACCCGCCCGGCCATTTGTATCACACGTTGCCGAAAGGGAGCTTGTAGGGGCAACCTGTGTTTCCTATCTTTGCCCTTTGCGTTTTGACTTTTGCCATTTGAGTTTTCTTCACTCCCCGGTCCACCGCTCCAGGCGCAGCAACACGCCGACCAGCGCCCACAGCACAATCACCACCTCGGCATCGCCGAAATTGTGCTGCGTCAGCCCGCCGACGAGAAAGCCGACAAGGCCGAGCACAATACCCAGGGCATAGCTCTTGAGGGGCTCGACCGACAGCCCGGTATAGATCCGCCAGCCCCTGCCCAGGATGACCGCCATCAGGGCTAGAAAGGCGACGAGTCCCAGCCACCCGCCATCAACCCATAGCTGGAGGAAGGTGTTGTGGGCGTGGGCGTCGGTGTCGGCCTCAGGATAGGGGGCGTAGTAGGGCTCCCGAAAGCGCTTGTAGTTGCCGTAGCCCCAGCCGAACAGCGGCCGGTCGGCAATCATGTCGATATTGGCCTGCCAGATCCGGCTCCGGGCCAGGTTGGTGGCCGCGTTCAGATCAAAAACCTGGGCGGCCCGCTCCCGTACGCCGTCTCCGGCACCGAGCAGCAACACCCCGCACACGACAATCCCCCCGGCCACCCCCGGCAGGGCGCGGCGGCCGCGCACCACACCGCAGCCCAGGAGCACACAGCCATAGGCGATCCACACCCCCCGGGTCAGGGAGAACAGCAGGGCAAACACCATCAGGCCCCAGCCAAACCACAGCCCGGCCCTCTTCCACCGGCTGTACGCCGGACCAAACAGCAGGGCTGTGACCAGGGACAGCGGGAACAGCAGGTTGTGGGCGTAGGTGATGCCCGACGGAAAAAGCCCGGCGGTCCGAAAGCCCGCTCCGTCGCCCAGCCAGACAGGGTCGAGCCTGGCCGGTTTGCCGACCAGCTGACGCGCCAGATCGAGGCCGGTGTAGTGCTGGACAATGCCGTAGGCGGCCAGCCCGGCCGCGGTTATCACCACGAGCCCGAGCAGCCGTTCTGCGGTGTGACGGCTGTCCACCAAGACGTAAGCAACAAAAAAGGCACCGACCAGCCACAGCTTGCGATACGCGGACAGGGAATGCAGCGGGTCCGGACCGAGCAGGCTCGACACCAGCAGCGCGCCGAAGAACAGCCCCAGGGCCGGGTCGAGCGTGGTGAACGGGACACGACGCGTCCGCCAGCAGTGGTACGCGCCAAGGCCCAGCAGCAGGCCGAGCAGGGTCTGTTGGATCGCCACCGAGGTGCACAGACCGATAAAGAACAGCCCCAAAACGGCGGAAAGAACGCGCCCCCATCGCTCTTCCCAACCCGCGCCTGTGCCGTCTCCCACCCTGTCCCCTCACACACCCCGTCGGGAGAGGACGATCTTGACCGTATCGCTCAGGATCCGCAGATCGAGCCAGACCGAGTAGTTATACATGTAGGCCAGATCGTACTTGAGCTTGTACTCCGGGCTGGTGTGATACTCGCCGTTGACCTGGGCCAGACCGGTCAGGCCGGGTTTGACCTGCAAGCGCTCGGCATAGCCCGGGACGCTGTGCAGGAATTCGTGGGCAAACTCCGGCCGCTCGGGGCGGGGTCCAACCAGACTCATGCTGCCGTTCAGCACATTCCACAGCTGGGGGAGTTCGTCGATGCGGCTCTCGCGCAGGAAACGGCCGAGCCGGGTGACCCGCGGATCGCTGGAGCTGGCCAGCACGGGGCCGGTGTGTTCCTCGGCCCCGTCCACCATGGTCCGCAGTTTGTACAGGGTGAATTCCTCGCCGCCTCTGCCGACCCGCCGCTGGTGGTACACGATCGGTCCCGAGGAGGTGGCGGCAATGCCGACTGCGGCCAGCCCCAGGACGGGCAGGCTTAAGACCAGCAACAGCGCCGCAATACAGCGGTCGAGCGCGGCCTTGAGCAGGAAGGCCAGACTGTGGTGCGGCCCTTTGATCGCCTCGACCAGGGGCATATCGTGCAGGCGCACCGAGGTCAGCCGTCCAACCAGAATATCGTAGACCGAGGGCACGACCAGAACCCGTGGGCGCCCGGTGGTGTGATACGGCGACACGGAGGCGTTGTCGGTCTGCCGGGCCGGCACGCTGAGCAGGCGCTCCACAAAGGTATCTTTCCAGGTCGTCGAGGCCAGCAGGATGATATCATCGACCGGACAGTCCTGGACAATGCGCTCAAGCTCGGTGGCATCTCCCAGCCAGGGCAGGTCAAACTCTTCCAGTCCGGCGGCGTCCTCGTGCCGGGCGGGCAGTCCGTCCAGTCCGCTCAGCCCCACCAGCCCGACAACGTGCAGCGCGGGCAGCGGGCGCACGGTCCGCAAGACCTCCAGAAAGGGGCGCATCTCCCCGGGGGCGCCGACCAGCAGAATCTGTACGGGATGGGCGCGGCCCAGCCGACGCAGCAGGCCGAGACGCAGCAGGCCGATCATCAGCGCGTTAAGGAGCCAGAACAGCACCAGGACCGAGCGGGGGAAAAAGACCTCGCCCCGAAAAAAATACCAGGCTGTGGTCAGCAGCAGCTGCAAGCCGGTGGCGACCAGAGCGCGGGGCATGACCCGGCCCCGCAGCTGCAAGACGTGCAGGTCGTACAGGCTGAAGAAGTACAGCACGAGCCCCTGGGTGGCGAGCAGAAACAGCAGGGGATGCGACACCTCGACGAGACGTTCGGCCGGCAGCAAATCGGCCGTGAACGGCACGGGCAGGGTCAGACGCAGGGCAAAGGCCGCCCCGTACGCTCCGCCGACACACACCAGGTCGGCCAGTACCAGCCCGAGCAGAAAGGCTTGGTGTCGGAGCGTGTAGTTTCTCACCCGCACTCTCCAGACGGTGCGGCCCGGCGGGATGTGGCGAGCCGCGCGTACAGCCGCCGACGGGACAGCAGGTAGCCGTGCTTCCAGAAAAAATAGCCCAGCCCCAGCCCGTGCTTCCAGGTCAGGCCGGATCGCAGCGAGCGGGTCACCCGCCGCTCCTTATGCACGACGACCGCGCCAGGGTTATACACCACCCGCCAGCCGGCCTGTTGCAGCCGCAGACACAGGTCGATGTCCTCCGGGCCATAGAAGATGCGCTCGTCAAACAGCCCCACCTCGTGCAGAGCCCGGCGCCGAATGACCTGGCAGGCACCGATCACATAATCCACGGCCCGAACCGTCCGGTGGTCCCAGTCCGCCATTTCCACCGCGCGCGTCAGCCGCCGGGCCGCCGGCAGCCGCCGGGCCAGCTTATCGACCAGGGTCGGAAAGCGCCGGCACGACAGCTGCAAGTCCCCCTCGGCCGTGGTCAGACGCGGACCGCACAGACCGACCTCGGGCCGGGCGTCCATATAGGCGACCAGGCGGTCCAGCGCCCCCGGCTCAACCACGGTGTCGTCGTCCAGGATCACGACATACTCTCCAGCCGCCAAGCGTATGCCCTGGTTGCGAGCCGGAGCAACCCCCCGGTTGTGGGGGTTGCGTATCAGCCGCGCCGTGGGACAGGTGTGTTGCACGAGTCCAGGGGTCTGATCCCGCGAGCCGTTATCGACCACAATCACCTCGTGGCTCAGCCTCACACCCTCGGCCAGCGAGGCCAGGCAGGCCACGATCTCAGGCACCGAATTCCAGGTCAGGATGATGATCGAGACTTTCATGCTCATGCCGTCCGGGACCAAGGCGAACGATGCTGACCATAAGAAAAGAGCATCGTTCAGCCCGCCCAGCGCTTGGTTGATCGAAAGGGACGGTACAGCCGGTAGAAACCGCCCCGCCTGAGGCGTCCCCAGGCCCACAGCCGGGCCAAGCCACGGATAGCCAAGGCCAAAAGCGCCAGCCCGTACTCAGGCCACGTCATCCGACGCACAAACTCGGCCCACGGATAGGCGGCGACCGGGCCGGGTTCGAGCAGGCCGGCGTGGTGACGCCGGAGCTGTATCTTGCCCGCCTCGGTCCGTACCCGCTCGGCAAAATAATCGTTCCAGGTCCGGGGCAGGACAAAGAATACCCGAGCCTGCATGTGCTTGCGGACATGAGACTTTCCGACCGCCACCGTCAACCAGGCGTCTTCCAGCAGCAGGTCTTCGGGCAGCGGAGAGATCAGGGCGTCCCTGCGGATCATGAACAGGCGGCCGCCGGCATTGCCGAAGTCGAAGCGGTACGGCAGCGCCCCCATCCGGCTCCACAGGCCGACCTGGGCGTCCACAACCGGGACTTCCCGGGCCGCCACCAGCCGCGCCTGGGCGTCGTTTTGCAGCTGGGCGTACAGCCGGGCCAAGGCGTCAGGCGCAACCCGGACATCGGCGTCGCAGAACGCCAGCAGGTCGCCGCGCGCCCGGCGCCACAAGGCGTTCATGGCCCGGGGCTTGCCGCGCCAGTCCGCCGCCAGGACGACGCACCGCAGCCCAGCGGCGGCTTGGGGGGCGCGTTCCTGAGCCGAGGACAGGTCGATCTCGTCAAGTGAGACGGCGTGGCGGGTACAGAACTCGCGCACCGCCTGCAACGGCGGGGACTCCTGACCGGCGGTCACGCCGTTCAGGCAGATCAGGATTTCCCGCAGGCAGGCGGACGGCAGCTCGGGCGATCGGCAGGCCGCCAACAGGCTGTCGAGGGTACTGCCCAGATCCGGCTCATCGGCCCGGCACGGAATGGCGAGGGAGAGGGTTTTCTCGATCATCGTGAGGGGGAAAACGCCCTAGCGCGTTTCACGTTAGGCTGTAGCCCTGCTGTTCCGCTCTCGTCCTGCCGGACGTAATCCGGCAGCCCTGCTTCGACTTCGCTCCGCTACGCTCAGCACGAACGGGAGGCCGTTGGGCCTGAGCGTCAGGCGCAGCGCGCCTGAAGTCGAAGGGCGACACAGCATCGTGAAGTACTCTAGCCGGCCTTCTTGATATCCGGGCTGGCCGCTCTGTCTTCGCTTTCCCGCCGCTCCCCGAGCGCCTGCTCGGTGATGTCTCGCGTCTCCTCTATCAGGGCATCGGAGAACTCGACGTAGAGGATGTCCCCGTCTGGGTAATACTGGAGCTTCATGTCTGCCTCCTGCCTCATTATGGTGTGAAACCCCGATCAAAGAAAGCGTTGAAGACAGTCTCGTTGTCGGATTCCAATACAACCGGTCGGGTCGTTGACGACGATCCCGAAAGTAGGGGTGAAACTTCATCCTCGACAATTTCTCTGTCCCGCGTCAGGGCACCAGACGCCGATAGTGTTGGGTGAGCAGCGCGGCGTCTTCGGCAATTGAGCGGACGGCCGGAAACGCCTGCGAGAGTCGGGGTACCAGATCCGGTTCCGTGATGCAGCGGGCAATCTGGCGGCGCAGGTCAGTCACATCGCGGGCCTGAAACAACAGGCCGTCCACCCCGTCCCGGACCCACTCGCGCATCCCGCCAAAGTCGGCGGTAATCACCGGAGTCCGAGCCAGGAAGGCTTCCCG
The DNA here is from genome assembly GCA_021296095.1 of Desulfurellaceae bacterium. Taxonomy (NCBI): domain Bacteria; kingdom Pseudomonadati; phylum Campylobacterota; class Desulfurellia; order Desulfurellales; family Desulfurellaceae; species Desulfurellaceae bacterium. The sequence goes on from JAGWBB010000023.1 coordinate 18,653, forward strand.
AATGACGAGCGGGGCATTTTCATACCAGATCGAGGGCATGACCACGACATCAATGCCGGCCAGAATGCGGCCGATGTCCTGGTTGTCATAGCGGCCCATGTAGCGAATATGGGGCGAGCTAGCCAGCTGCGAGCGAAAGCGCCGCTCGTTCGGATACAGCGCATACGCGGCCTCCCCGCCGTAGATACGCAGGTCGGCCTGGGGCAGAGTCTGGAAGGCTTCGACCAGCAGATCGACGCCTTTGACCGGGTCCACGACGCCGATATAGGCAAAGGTCAGGCGTTCTTTTGGGGCGGTTTTTTCGACGCCTTGGAGATGCGCCGTTTGCAGGCCGCACTCGTGAAAGACGATTTGCTCTTCCGGTATGCCAAACGCCACAAACTGCTGGCGCAGGAAACGCGACGGGGCCAGAAACAGCGCGACCGACTCGCACAGCGCGCGGATGTGAGCCATGCGCGCCCGGATCTGATCTTGGGCAGCGGGCGAGACCGACCGCGACGCGGCGCGCGCGGCGTTCAGCCGCCGCAGCCGCGTCCTGAGCCACGAGTTCTGGCCCAGCAGCGGTTGCAGCAGGCGATGGAGCCGGGACAGCCTGGGGTCGAGCACATGGCTGAAGCACTGGGCGCAGCCGGCGTCGGTCTGGCCGGGGCACACCGACAGGTCGGGTTTCAGAAACCGGCCGCGCTGGCAGATCAGCCAGTAGTCGTGCAGCGTCATGACCACCGGGATCGCGCGCCGCACGGCCTCGTCAATGCAGGTCGTGGACAGATACATCAGATGCTGGACATGGACGATGTCCGGGGCAAAGCGGTCCAGCAGCGCGCCGAAATGGGCGGCAAGCGTGTCATTCCGATACGTCCGGACAAAGCTGCCGCTTTCTAGCAGAGTATTGTTGACGCGGGTGATCTCGACCTGCCCGACCGTCGTTGTTTCCAGCATGTACTCGGGTTGCTGCGGGCGGGCGCAGCGGGAAAAGACCGAGACCGCATGTCCCTGCCGGGCCAGCTCTTCTGCCAGCGCAGCGGCATAGGTTTCCGTCCCCCCCAAAGCCTCGGGCGGCAAGCCGTTGACAAGCTGGACAATACGCATTTCCTACCGCCTCTCTCAAGCGTCTCTTCACACCTGCGGCCTCTTGCTGCCATGCCCCAATCCCATCTCCCGGAGAGAAGAACTCCCGGCATGAGCGTACCGCCTCGGCCTGCTTGAGAAAGCGTCCCATATCAGATACGAACAGGCAAGCGGCAGAGTTCTGGGCAGCAGGAGTATGATGCATGCAAAAGATCGGTTATGGCGCTCTGAGTTTCCTTCTCCTCAGTCTGATAGCCCCCCCTGCGGCATTTGCCTATCTCGATCCGGGCAGCGGCAGCATGCTGCTCCAACTCGTCCTCGGCGGACTGGCCGGCCTGGCGGTAATCGCCAAGCTCTACTGGCACCGTCTGCTCGGCCTCCTTGGCATGCATTCCCAACAAGAGGAGAGCGATTCGGACACGGAGACGGCCTCTCTCACTCCCTCGCCCCCCCCTGACAAGCCACACTAGAAGAGAGCGGACACCAGCAACCTCGTCTCCCCTTTTCGCCCATCCAGACCCGTATCAGCATGGTAGCCTCTCACTCTGAGCCGGGTTCATTCCGTGACCGCACCAGCCGCGTCTTTTATCAGAACGGCGCGGTGCTCCGCGGTCTGGATGCGCATGCCGCCCAGGAGTGGGCCGTTCTCAAGACCGAGCCATTTTTCCAGCAGTTCATGGCCGAGGGGAAAATTGTTCATACCGAGCAGCTTGAGCCTTTAAGCTCTTCACCCGACGCCGGGCGAGGTGATGAGCACTGGTGTGTGATTCTCACACACCAGACCATTCCCTTTATTTCCTACCCCTACGAATGGCCGTTCGGCATGTTACAGGCTGCTGCGCTGCTGACCCTTGAACTCCAGGCCGCCGCGCTGGGCGCCGACATGACCCTCAAAGACGCCACCCCGTTCAACGTCCAATGGTCCGGCAGCCGACCGGTCTTTATTGATATCCCCTCGTTCGAGCGTCTGCGGCCCGGCGAGCCCTGGGTCGGCTACCGCCAGTTCTGTCAGCTTTTCCTCTACCCGCTTTTTCTGCAAGCCTACAAAGACCTGCCCTTTCAGCCCTGGCTGCGGGGCAATTTGGACGGCATTGAGCCGGCCCAGTGCGCCCAACTCATGTCGCTCAGAGACATGCTCAGACCGGGCGTGCTGTCGCATGTCGTCCTCCAGGCAAAAGCCGAGGCGTCATATGCCCGGACCGAGCGCAACCTCAAGAAAGACTTACGCCAGGCCGGTTTCCACAAGACACTCATCCAGGCCAATGTCAGCCGGCTGCAAAAACAGGTGGCCAAACTGGCCTGGCAGCAGACACGCTCAACCTGGTCCGGCTACACGGACGCCCTGCCCTATACGGACAGCGAGATCGCCCAAAAAGCCGACTTCGTGCGGCGCGTCAGCCACAGCCGGCGCTGGAATCTGGTCTGGGACCTGGGCTGTAACACCGGGACGTTTTCGCGCATTGCCGCAGAAAATGCTGAATACGTGCTGGCGATGGACATCGACGCGCTGGTGATCGAGCGCCTGTATCGTGCGCTCAAGCAAGACCAGTCTCCCAATATCCTGCCCCTTATCAGCAATGTGGCCGACCCTGCTCCGAATCTCGGCTGGCGCGGGCTGGAACGCAAGGCGCTGGTCGAACGCGGCCGGCCCGACCTGACTCTGTGTCTGGCCTTGCTTCACCATGTGGTCATCAGCGCGCATATTCCGCTCAGGGAATTCATCTCGTGGCTGGCGAGTCTCGGCACGGCGCTGGTGATTGAGTTCGTCACCCGCGACGACCCCATGGTCCAGACCCTGCTGCGCCACAAGGCCGACCACTATACCGACTATGACCTGGCGTATTTCGAGCGCTGTCTGGCCGACGCCTTTGAGCTTGAACAGCAGGAAACACTCGAGAGCGGGACACGCAGGCTCTACTACGCGCGGAGCAAACGCCAAGTTATGAGACGATAAGAATATGGGTCTCGCACCTCAGTCTCTCCACCCTCATAGTGTGAAAGCGGACTTTCTTTTCCGCGGTCTGCACCTCCTTGTTCTGTGGAACTTCGCGGTCGCTCAACCGCTCTTTGATCTCTTCTCCCGCACCGCTGAATTCTTTGTCCTCCGTCAATCGCCACCGCTCGACATTGTCCTGTTCGCCATCCTCCTCAGTGTTGTTGCTCCGGCTCCGGGCGTGCTTATTGTCTGGGGAATTCGTGTCGTTCATGTGGGTTTGGGCGCAGGGCTGCATTTACTTCTGATCGGGGGCTTGTCTGCCATGCTTGCTCTCCAGGCATTGCAGATACTCCAGACGCTTGTTTCGGGCGTCGTCCTGATGCTGGGAGCCGGAGGGATCGGTCTTCTCGCGGGCGTCAGCTATCATAGGCTGCCTCTGGTCCGAACATTCTGCACGCTGCTCTCACCTGGAATTGCGCTCTTCCCAACCCTTTTTCTCTTTTTCTCTCCAGTCTCAACGCTGCTGTTCTCGTCGCCCGTTGAGATTGCTCAGGTGAAGATCAACGATCCGCCACCCATCGTACTGGTGATCTTTGATGAGTTTTCGTCAATCTCCCTGATGGATGAAAACCGTCAGATAGATGTACGGCGCTATCCAAATTTTGCCGCATTTGCAAAAGAGGCAACATGGTTCCGCAACGCCTCTACAATGAGTAGTTGGACCCCGCAGGCAGTGCCAGCAATTCTGACCGGGAGCTATCCCCTTCCGAATCGGCTGCCAACCGTATCCGGGTATCCGCGGAATATCTTCACGCTGCTCGGCGGGACCTATGCCGTCCAGGCCCACGGCACCATTACGGAATTATGTCCGCATGAATTATGCGCTCAGCTCCGAGAGCCCTGGAGCGGACGTATGCAGGCCCTCTTTTCGGATGTCGGCATCGTCTATCTGCACCTCCTCCTGCCGGAAGATCAGAAATCCGGCTTGCCTTCACTCCAGGCACGCTGGAAAGATTTTGGGGGCGGCCCTGCTCTGGCATCTCCGGCTGAAGAGCGTCAGATTCCCGCTCATGTGTGGAAAGCCCTTCAAGATTCGCTCCTAGCACAGCTAGACCTGCGCTTGGATCGACCCCAGATATTTCGCAGTTTTCTCCGCGCTATTCGACCGACACCCCAGCCGACATTGCACTATCTGCATATTCTATTGCCCCACGTTCCTTATGAGTATCTTCGCTCAGGCCAGACCTACAGTGTAGATGGCGGCCACCCCGGAATCACGAAAGAAATTTGGAGTGGCGATGTGTGGGCCACTACCCAGAGTTATCAGCGCTATTTGCTGCAAGTCGGGTTCGTTGACACCCTCTTAGGGCAGTTAATCGCCCATCTTAAAGCCGCGGACCTGTACGAAAAATCTCTGATTGTCATTACGGCCGATCACGGTGTCAGCTTCCGCCCACACGACAACAGGCGCTCCGTCACAAAAACGAATTTCGCCGATATTATGGCCGTTCCTCTCTTTGTCAAGACACCATATCAATCACAAGGAGAAATCCGAGATCATAATGTGGAAACCGTTGATATCCTCCCTACTATAGCGGATGTCCTGGGAATCAAACTGCCCTGGTCGGTTGACGGCTATTCGGCATTTTCGCCCGAGCCGCGGGCGAGAACCGAGAAAGCGTCTTCTATTTCCACGCAAATCGCTCTGGATCAGTTTAACACCGCGGTCCGGGAAGCGGTCAGCAGACAGGCCGCCCTGTTCCCACCCGATGACCCGGTAGTGCCCCACGCTTCACCTCCGGGTCTCGTAGGACAGCGTGTCCAGGATATGCCTATGAGTGACGATGCCCAATTCGCAATCACGATCGATCAATTAAGGCATTTTGCTCAGGTCGATCCAGAAGCGCGGTTTCTCCCTACTCACATCACCGGCACACTCCACTCGGAAGAATTCAGATTCATCGCCCTGGCCCTCAACGGAACCGTGCGAGTCATCACTCGGCCCTGGTCCTTCGCGGTCAAAGGAAAAGACGGGCGCTGGTCGGCAATCCTTGACCCGCAGCTTTTCCGACCGGGTCAAAATACACTCGAAGCCTTTGCAGTGACGACACCGAGCAACCCAGGGTCCCTCGTCCGGGGCACGGGCTCCCCTCAGCATCTGCGAGTATTCCAGCCACAGACCGAGAAGCAGCAATATCTGCACGGGCAGGATGAGCCATAAGGGCCTGCCTGGGGGAGCCAGAGCAGATTCTCCTCTACCTCCTTGTTTCTTCCCTCAGGAAACCCTGAAAAAAATCGGATAGCTGTTTGAATGTAGAAACGTCCAGACGGCCGGACCAGTCAGAGGTATACAAGGAAAAATTACTGTGGTTGTCGTCGTTCGTCTCGTTCCCCAAGGACTCTCTCAGAGTGTAAATAAAAAACGCCTCAACGTAGTTGGCATGGAGGAACCGCGCCGGGACTTGCTCGAAAAAGGCTTCCCACTTGTCTTCCCAGAGAATAGCCCCGACCCCGTCCGGGAGCCCGGACGCGCGGTCATAGATGAAAATCTTCCAGGCCTTTGGAATTGACGCATTCGCCTTTCCACGTTTTTTTGTCGGAATCCCAAACTCGGTCACCCACAGGGCTTTGCCCGACAGCCCGTAGCTCTTCTCCCAGTCGGGCTCGGCAACCAAGGCGGCCAGCTCACGAATGAAGTCGAAGCGTTTGAAATAATCCCGGGCAAAGACGCGCGGATTCAGGGTGGTCCAATCTCTTCGCGGTCGAGCGTCAACGAACATCATATCGTGTATGTCATGTCTGGGCCAGTGATACGGGTGGATGGCGATTTTATCGACATACCGAAAGGTATCCGGATTGGCCCGGAACATCCGTACGAACCAATCGATATTCACATGGGTTACCGCAGAGGAGACGACGACCATAGACGCTCTCCCCCGTGAGATTTCATCTTTGGCAGCGAATGAAACGTGCTCATGCAGCTGTGCAAAAAACTTGACGTAGACATCAAATTTCGACCCCCAACGAAAATCTTTCAGAGGAGTCTCGACGGCAGGTAGGGGGAGAGATTGTTCCCGGTAAAAGCCATCTTTCCGGATGCATCCCTTACCCGGCAAGTCGTTTTCCGGGACCTGAGAGAGATGCAACTGGGTGATATATTTATCACACGGATACGCGTCTGGATTCAGCGCTTTTTCAATTTTCAGTTCGTCCGGCAGCCACATATAATCGGGCTCATTGATCATCTCAATCGCCGCAACAACCGGTAACATGGCGGGCGCTCCGTCTCGTGTATAGCCATACCCATAGCGCTGCACCAGCTTACGGACAAAGCGAATATGCATCTCCTGGTAAAGCCCCCGGACCTCCTCCCCGTTGGATGATTCGATGATCTCTGCCGGCGGGAAAGAAGTCAAAACTATAGTAACCAAGACGGCTGGGTGTGTCTTCGCCGGGTCGGCTGCCAACTCTGTATTGTACTTTTGGATGCCTGTCAGGAGAGCGTCCCACTGTTGCCAGTGCAAAGGCTGGCCAGTGGTGTCTTGATCCTTTTCCATTCCGGCCAAGCTGGCCCGTAAAAACGTCGAGATTTTCTTTATAGTTGCAGAGACCGTGTCACTGTCAATCTGATAGAGCGGTTTGTGGACCCGTGCTGTGGCCGACGGCAGCATCGAGCCGAGGACACTCCACATGTAGATCGGCACCCGCACCATATTCCCGCGCAACTTGGACGTATGTTGCGCCATCAGGTAGCCCTGCTTTTCAAGATAGGCCAACCGTTCGGCCTCGTTCGCAAAGACTTCCTCCACCTGCCAATCTGGTCCCATAACAGAGAACCCGACGTATCGCGGAGCGCTCTGGCCAGTCGGAAGAGGCGTCTCAGAGTGGCATACAGACGCGCCAACAAGAATCAGGAAAAAGAAGACGTACGGAAACACGCTTCCTCGCCGGGCGGCGTACCTGAGAGGGAAGAGCCAGGGCCGAGCATAAAAACGCCAGACGGTTTCCATACAGAACACTAACACAGTCATACTCCTGTCACGTGTGTTTTACCGGACCGACAGCCGCAACGTGTACGCATTACCATTCCAATTCGGCGCTCCGTCTTCGTGCTGAAACCCGGCCACTTCGCACATGGCTCTGAGTGCCTCAGCCGTCGGTAGCCACCACCAGGGGCCGAAATCTTCGAAGCTCCACCCCACCACCTCCCGTGTGAGGCCGAACGCCCCGTCTCCGACAACGCCCCGCCAATACGATTGCACAATCTCACGCTCACGTCCTTGCAAGGCCGGGATACACAGCATGGCCGCAGCGGGAAGCTCAAGAATCCCTTTTGCTCCTTCGACCCGAGTCGCCGTGACGGCTGAGGTGAGGACGAGGGCTTCGCGGGTTATTTTACGTAAGGCGCGTAAAAACCGCATTGGCTCAGGCATGTGATACAGCACCCCCGAGCAGTGCACCACGTCAAACTGCGGTCGGGGATCTGCCTCTACCAAGGTCAGAATGTCTGCGCTCACACACTCCACAGTCGGAAGCCGTAGCGTGCGCCGTCGCTGTTCAAACAGGGTCCACAACTCACTGTCCTCGGGCGAGACATCAATCATGGTCAGCGTGCGCGCACCGTGCATATGGGCAACGGAGACCTTCTCATTGGTCGTCCCCCACAGCCCGCCAACATCGGCGAACGATTTTTCAGCCACAACCTGACTGATATAGGTATCCCGTACATCCCTCATGGGGCTCCCTCGCGCAGTAAACGCCGTTTGAGACGATTTTTCAGGGATAATAGCCACGGACGTTTCGTCTTAAGCAGGGCGGTATACAACGGCAAGAACATCCGACGGACCGAAAAATACAACACCGTCCGCCAGGAATGGTCATACGTGGAGACGAGATGGGCGGGAATCAAGCTCGTTCCGGCACCCGCCGTTCGTGCAACTCTCTGCTCCCGTTCTTGCCAGAGCCAGTCCGTCACGGTTGTGATCCGTAAGTATTCCACCGCTTGCGTTGCACAGGCGCGACCGAGACCAACGCCAGGAACCAGCGCCGCTGCCGCTTCCCGTTCCTGTCGCGCCGCTTCATATGCGGCGAGGACTCTATCGGTCATGTGCTCAAGTCGGAAGTAGTCTTGAATACGCTGGCGCCCCTGCTGACCCATACGCTTCCGTTGTTCCGGCTCGTCCAGCAGTCGGGCCAGGACAGTCGCATACTGCCGGGCTTCGTCTTCTTCCGATCCACGACCAATCAGCACCCCGCATTCAGGTGTGACCAGTTCGGCCTGCCCGCTCACATCTGCTCCGACAACCGGCACCCCGCAGGCCATAGCTTCGTAGACCGAGAGCGCTATGCCTTCCCATTCGGAGGGGAGAAAGAAGATATCCGCAGCAGCAAGAAGATCCCGAATATCGTCATTGGGCAGTGCCCCAAGCAAGCGGACCCGTCGCCCCAGCCTGTTCTTGTGGATAAAGGTTTTGAGCCAATCAAAATCCGGCCCATCGCCGGCAACCATAAGCACGAAATCAGCGTTGGTTTGGGTGAGACGGAGCGCTGTCTGTGCCAGGACTTTCGGTTGTTTCTGGACACATAGACGCCCAACAAACACAATCAACGGTGTTGAGGCGGCAATATCATATTGCTGACGAGCACGCCGGCCCTGCTCGGAGTCGGGCCGCCAATAGTCGGAGTCGATATTCGTATAACACACCTGGATAGCGGCCGGGTCCGCGCCCCGCCCTGCCATCCAGGCTCTCAGATGTTCCGACGAAACCAAGCTGCGGTCAAGCGTTTCCTGGTAGGTGACCGACATCTGCGGATAGCCGCCATTCTTCCACGCCTCCTCCTCAATATGACAAAAATCAAGCAAGGGGAGCTTTGGAAAATGCGCTCGCAGATAGGGCAGGATGTGGTAGCCGAACTCGCTATGCGAGGTGAGCACGGCATCGATCTCTCGGCTCTGTATCAGATAGCGCAAAAAGCGCGGATAATCCGCAGGTCGAAGAAAATGGGACAAGATAAAAATATCAGGCGTACAGCGGGCAAATTGGGCCGCCCACGGATGATCGCCGCTGAGCGTAGTCGCTATGGTCACTTCCCAACCTCTCCGGACGAGTTGGCCAAGCAGATCAAGATTGAACTTGTCCGATCCGCCCATGGCCAGCCACGGCACCATCAGTAACAGACGCGGCTTCTCCTTGTGGAGTCGATTCTCCCACGGCAACGTGTCGGAGACGGCCTCATACGGCACAAGCGGCGCGGCTTGGGGAGCGGGGAAATCCTCCCAGAGACGCGGATAGCGCTGACGGAGTTTTTTCCGAAACGCAGCCTCGCGTTTCCCTCCATCCCAATTATCCCAGCGCTCATTGTGATTCGCTCGCCGCCGGTACCAGTCGAGATACTCCGGCAGCGTTGTCCCCCAATAATCCCGACTGGCGCAGCGCAGCCAGAAGTCCCAGTCTTCGAGTCCGCCCCGAATCGTTTCATCATAGCCGCCGACCGCCTGATGCACGCTGCGACGCAGCGCGCCGGTGATATCTACCAGATTCGATTCGAGGAAGACCTCATTGTTGTGGAAGCCCTGCCGCCACAAATACTCCCGGGCATCAAAGCCCACCGAGTAGCCTTTAACGAAGGCGTATTCCGGATGCGACTCTAGGAACCACAGCCATTTCTCTATGGCGGTCGGCTCAAGCAGGTTATCGCTGTCGAGTTGGACGACATACGACGCGCGGGCTTCTTGAAAGGCGCGGTTTCGCGCCGCACTCGGCCCCTGATTGGTCGGCAGGTCGATCACCCGAATCCGGGGATCGTCGCGGCGGCGGTATTCGTCCAGAACCGCCAGCGCCTCGGGCCGGGTCGAGCCGTCGTTGGCGATCAGCCATTCCCACTGCTGGAAGGACTGGCGGAAGACCGACCGTGCCGTCTCATGAAAAATCGTCCCGGTGTTGTAGAACGGCGTCACAATGCTCGCCGTCGGCGGGGCGGCCGGACCGGCCGGAGCATAGTTATAGGCCGGGCGGCGGTCCGAGGCCGGCGTATTCACGTAATCAGGCTTGTCTGGATCAATCATCAGGCTTGCTCTCTTTGTCTGGCAATTTCTGAGCGGGATTCACGATTTTCAACACCAAGCCCAGCCGTCCCCACATACTGCTTTGCCACTGACGTGTCTGCGCCTGCCAATGCTCGGCCTGCGCCTGCCAGGCCGCCCGCTGCTCTTCCAGCCATGCCTTGCCCCGCTCCAACTCGCCAATCCACGCCTGTTGCTCACGCCCCTGCTCTTCCAGCCACGCCTTACCTGTTTCGAGTTCTTCTATCCAGCCCTTGAGTTCACAAATCACGTCGTTCTGGGTCTCGGCAACATTCCGCCAACCGGCCAGTTGACCTTCCAGCCAGATTTTTCCGCGTTGGAGTTCCACAGCCCAATGACGCAGCGAATCGAGGGCGGTCAATGCGTCGTCAAGAACTGGGCCGTCGGAGTGCAGTCCCCGGTTATGGTATAGCAGGAGGCCGCGGCGAGCGGCTTTGGTGATTTCATCCACCCCGCGCTCGAATTGGTAGGCGTGCGAAGCGTTGCCGCCATGCCAGCGATGGCGGACCAGGGGACACACCAGAAAGCCAACCCGATACGTCAGGCACAGCCGGAGCCACATTGCATAATCACAGGCAAAGCCCAGGTTCTGGTCAAATCCGCCCTGTTCGAGCAGGGGGCGACGCCGGGCCAAGACGGTAGGTGCGCACACCCGGTTGCCATTGAGGAGTAAGGTCCGAAAATACTCCACCCCATCGAACACCATGTCTTCGGTCGCGTCCTCAATCCAGTCTGCAAAAGGGCTTGGGGCTGAGGCATCGACCAGCGTTTCCACCGCAGAATGGACAAAGCCGACCGTTTCATCCGCGCTCAGAAGCTGGACTTTGCGCTCTACATTTTCAGGGAGCATGACATCGTCCTGGTGAAAGACACACACGAACTCTCCACCGGCGAGTTCAAGGCAGCGGTTCCAATTGGCCGGGATGCCCAGCCGTTCCGGGTTCCGGTACAACTGTATTCTCGGGTCAGAAAATGACTGGACGATATCGAGCGTGGCGTCGGTTGAGCCGTCATCAACAATCAGGAGTTCAAAATCCTGATAAGTCTGGTTCAGAACGCTGCGCAGCGCCCCTTCAAGGTAATTCGCACCGTTATATGTAGGGAGACATACGCTCACCGCTCGTGTCGTTGTCCATTTTGGCCTCCCCTCTCCCGCTGGGAGGGGGCCAGGGTGAGGGCTTTCTTCCGTCGATTTGTCCCGCACGGCCTCATACACGGCCTCCATATCCTGAGCGTATGCCTGCGGGTCTCGGATTGGCGTTGAGGCTGGCGTGAGCTGTTCGCGCAACCGGGTGTCGGTTTGCAGTCGCTCCAGGCAGCGCCGCAGGTCGTCGGCGTTCTCGGGGTCAAACAGCAGGCCGTTCACTCCGTCCCGAATGGCTTCGGGTAATGCCCCACGCTTGGCGGCAATGACCGGCAGACCGGCCTGAAGCGCCTCCCGCGTAACCAGGGAAAAGGTTTCCTCGCATATGCTGGGGACGACCAGCACGTCGTGCCGGGCCAGAATGGCGCTCAATTCATCATGTGCATAGGGTCCACAAAAACGGATGGGCAGGTCTGCCGCGTCTGCCTCCAACTGATCGGCATACGCGTTCCAGACGGCCAGGCGGCCACCATACAGGGATACTGCAACGCTTCCGACCGGGAGCCCTTGCACTGCTTTGATGAGTACATGCGGGCCTTTATACGGCGCGAGCATGCCAATGCATAACACCCGGAGCGGATGCGGCTGCCGGGTGTTCCGTTCTTCTCGTTCGAGCTGTCGGCCGGGAACGATACCGGGGGCAACAACGTGAAGACGCGACTCCAGCACGGGGAAAATCTCCCGCATTCTGTCGGCCAGAAACCGGGACGGAACAATCACCCGCTGCGGAATATGAAGAAGTTGCTCAAAATAGGCGAAACGCCGGCGCGCCTCATCCGCGCTCGTCATCGACTCCAAGCAGGCTATACAGCGCTCACCCCGGTCTGGCCCCGGACACAGCCGGGCGTGGTTGTCTATCAGATAGTGACGGGAACAGGCAAAAAAGAAATCGTGCAGGCTGAGGACAACCGGATAGCCAAGCTGGGCCGGAACCTGGATCAGGCTGCCGGACAGATTCCCGAGATGCTGAATATGCACGATGTCGGGCCGGGCTTCGGTCAGGACTCGGTGGAATGCCTCGTCGAGAAACGGGTTGTTGTACTCCAGGCGGAAATGTGAGACATGGCTCAGATTGTTGACAACGCGCACCACACGCACTTCGGGCTCGTCTGCGTCAAGCTCATCGTCTCGCACCGAGAATTCCTCGGCCGCGGAGTCGGCCATCCGGGCAAAGACAGTCACCTGATGGCCCCGCTCCGCAAGCGCCCGAGTCAGGCTTGCGGTGAGCAGTTCTACCCCACCCCACTTCTGGGGCGGATAGCCGTGCACCACCTGGAGAATACGCATATCGAGTGCCATTTAATTGACTTCGTGCTTATTTGGATCAATCATCAGGCTTGCTCTCTTTGTCTGACAATTCCTGAGCAGGATTCACCAGTTTCAACCCCAGGCCCAGCCGTCCCCATGGACTACTCTGCCAATGGCGTGCCTGCGCCTGCCAGTGCTCGGCCTGCGCCTGCCACGCTACCCGCTGCTCTTCCAGCCACGCCTTGCCTTTCTCCAACTCGCCAATCCACGCCTGCTGCTCTTCCAGCCACGCCTTTTGCTCCTGTACCACCCGCTCACGCTCCTGCGCCTGCGCCTGCCACTCGGCCCGCTGCTCTTCCAACCACACCTTCCCC
>JAGWBB010000023.1:31622-42743 GCA_021296095.1 Desulfurellaceae bacterium
ACCACCCGCTCACGCTCCTGCGCCTGCGCCTGCCACTCGGCCCGCTGCTCTTCCAACCACACCTTCCCCTGCTCTAGCTTAGCCGCCCACTCCTGCTGCTCCAACACGGCTTCCGCAGCTTCGGCCAAGAGCTGCGCCTGGGGCGTTTCGCCTCTACGCTGGGTGTAGTACGAGACCGCCGCCCGCATCGCCCGCCCGCACTCCTCCACCCCCCGTTCGTATTGGTAGCTGTGCGAAGCATTATCAGCGTGCCAGCGGTAGCGCACCAGGGTGTCATGGAGAAACCCGACCCGCCCCTCAAGGCACAGCTTCATCCACATCTCATAGTCGCAGGCGTAGCCGAGCGTTTCATTAAAGCCGCCGGCCTCGGTAAGCTGCTCCCGTCGGACAATGACGGTCGGCGCACAGATGCAAGCGCCATACAGTAACAGTTTGCGGAAATACGCCTCGCCGTCTTCCACAAAGTCCGTCTCCGCTTTTTCCATCCAATCGCTCAGCCGATTCGGCGCGTCCGATTCGATAATAGGCTCTGCTCCCGAATGCACCAGACTGAGGCCGGGCTCAGTGTCGAACAGTGCCATCTTGCGGACCAGATTATCGGCCAGCATCACATCGTCCTGGTGAAAGACGCAGAGGTACTCACCCCGCGCCAAGCCGACCGCCACGTTCCAGTTGCCCGGAATGCCGCGCCGCTGCGGGTTCTGATAGATGCGCAGACGGGGGTCGCTGAACGCCTGGAGAATGTCCAGCGTCCGGTCGCTTGAGCCATCGTCAACCACCACGAGTTCAAAAGCGGTATAGCTCTGCTGCAACACGCTCCGCACCGCCTCGGCCACATATGCCTCGCCGTTATAGGTCGGCAGACACACGCTCAGTCGAGGCGGTGCCAGGCCGGGGGGCGTATCCCTGAGCAGACGGGGTTGCGCCGCCGGGCCGGAAGTCCCCGAGGCTTGACCTGACGGACTCGGCCTGTCCAGTGCCAGCGAGGTAGCGGAACGGGAACCGGACTGCCCCACTACCTCCTGATATGTCTGCTCAATATCTTGCGCGTAGGCATCGGCATCGCGCCAGACAAACCGGTCCGGCCTGAGCCGATCCAGCAGCCCCGGCTCGTCAAGCAGACGTCGCAGACAGCGCCGGAGGTCTGCGGCATCTTCCGGCTCGAACAGCAGCCCATTGCGGCCGTCCTCAATGATCTCGGGCAGGGCTCCCCGCCGGGCGGCAATCACCGGCAGACCGGCCTGCAGCGCCTCACGGATCACCACAGAGAACGTCTCTTCCCAAATGACGGGCAGGACCAGCACATCATGCTCGGCCAGGATAGTCTGGAGTTCAGCGCGATCATACACGCCCCCCCAGTGGACGGACAGGTCCGTCGCGGCCTGGCGGAGCTGTTCGGCATAGGCTCGCCTGGCCGCAACCTCAGCTCCGTAGAGCGAGGCGTGAACCCGCTCGGCGGGTATGCCTTTGAGGGCATCTATCAGAACGTGGGCACCCTTGTGGGGTAGCAGGACGCCCACATACACGAGCCGCAGGGGCGGCTCCGGCGACTGCGACAGAACCGGCGCGTCCGGCGTGTCATTCAAGGTCTCCGGCTGAGCCCGCCCATCCTGAGCGGGGCTGGGCGGCAGGGGCAAGCCATAGGCAATGACCTGGAGCCGGTCGTGCAGAAAGGGGAACTCGTCCGCAATCCGCCGGGCCAGAAAGGCCGACGGCACGATCACCCGCTGCGGGATCTGCAAGACCCGCGTCATAAACGCAAAGCGGTGGCGGGCGGCTTCGGCCGAGGCAAGGTCGTGGAGACACGCCACACACCGCTCACCCTGCTGCGGCCCGGGACACAGCCGGTCGGCACTATCAATGAACTGCACCAGGTGACAGGCGAAGAAGAAGTCGTGCAGACCCAGCACGGTGGGGTAGCCGAGGGCCGACACACTCGGAATGAGGCTGGCCGAGAGATTCTGAACGTGCTCAAAATGCACGATATCGGCCCCACACCGGTCTAAGAGCCGACGAAAGGTGGTATCAAAAAAGGGATTGTCGTAGTGGAGGCGGAAAGAGGTCGTCCACGTATAGTTATTGACGATACGGATAATCCGCAGCCCGGACTCGTCCTGCTCTTCCTGCAGGCTGAACTCTTCACACTCAGGCGCAAAGGTCCGGGCGATAATCGTGACCTGGTGCCCGCGCGCCTGGAGCGCGCGCGACAGTTCCAGGGTCAGGATCTCAACGCCGGCCCGCTCTTGTGGAGGGAGCCCGTGCACGACTTGGACAATGTTCATAGCTGCGCCTGTCTTGGGTGGACTGTCTCAGTTTGGCAATGATCGTCCCGTATAGCCCACAGGGCCTGTTCTCACGCCGGTCCTCGCGCCGGAGAAATCCCCCTCAGTCCCCCCCTTCGACGAGGCTCAGGGCAGGCTTTGTCAAAGGAGGAAGCCTGTCCTGAGCCCGCCGAAGGGCGCGAAGCGCAGGGGGATTTCAGAGCAGGATTATGCTCCTCCAGGAAAGAAAGGCAAACTGGAACGCTCCTCATAGCTTGATATTCTCTTCCTGATATCGCGGTCAGGATCAATCGCCTTTACTGGCGTTTGATGTACACCTGGTACGAGAACCATGTCTGAAGCCAGTCTGGGAATTTCTCGGCCCGCTCACCACACCACACCCCCAGGCGGGCGGCGAGATGCCAGCCCAGCGCCGGCAGCGCCCAGCGGCACACGACCCGTGTCTTGGTCTGCCCCCGCTCCCGAGCCCAGAAGGCCAAGTCGGTGCGGGCGGTCCGGACAGCCTCCGGCAGACACGCAGCAAGATGGCTCGGCGGCCGGCCCATCTCCTGGTGCAGGGCGGCGAAATGATCAAAATGGCGACGAAAATTGGCCCACGGTCCGTACCCGTGCGAATGGTAAACAACGGAATCAGCGCAATACGCGGTCTTATAGCCGGCTTCCAGCACCTGTTTCGCCCACACATGATCCTCGCCAAACTCGACCTCGGGCCAGGGAACGTCGCGCCACGTCGAGCGACGAATGATCGAGCTGGTATTGGCAAAAAAGGTAAAAAACGCCGGGTTCCGCTCATAGTCCGGGTTATCGACCCGGCTGTTGACGCGCGAGTCCGGCCTGCCGGTCATCTCCTCCTCGACGATCCGGCGCCACTCCATGGGGTGGCAGCTCGGGCGCGGCGTGTGACGACTGTAGGCGCCGACCACCAGCGGGTCGGCTGCCAGGGGCGCGAGCAGGTTTTCCAGCCAGTCGTCCGTGGCCGGGGTGGCGTCCTGGGTCAGAAAGGCCAGACAGTCGCCCCGGGCGTGCGAGGCGGCCAGGTTGCGGGTTTTGCCGTGGCCGAACGCGGCGGCAGGAATCGTCATCACCCGCGCCCCGGCCTGACGCAGGATTTCCACCGAGCCGTCCCGCGAGCCGGAATCCACCGCGATAACCTCCTCCAGGTGAAAGCGTCCCCGTTGACGGCCGATGCCGTCCAGCACCTCGGCCAGATAGCGGGCGCCATTTTTTGTGACCAGGAGAATTGAGACACGAGGCAGCGCTGTCATCGGATCAGCCGTGAGAGGGGTTTTTACAGTGGCAGAGATTGTATTCGGTTTATCTGTCCCCGGCGTCGTGCCTGAAGCAGTTTCGCATGGAACTGGGGGTCGGCCTCACACAGCGTACGCCGCAGGGCGTCAAACTCCGCATCCGCTCGTTTGAGATAGTCATCAAGCTCAGCGTGATGAGACAAGTAATAGGTAGTCGCGCCATACACCTGCTCCAGGGTCAGCCCCGGGAAGCACTCCGTCGCGATTGTTTCGGGAGACAGCCCATCTAAGGAAAGCAAAAACAACAGAGTCCAGCGATACCCGGGTGCCGGCTACCCAATATCCCTCGTCGCGCTTTTCGATATACGGTTTTTCCATGTTGTCTCCTCCTGACCTGCGTCATGTCTCCCCATAGATTTCTCGCACCACCGCTTCAGCCGCACCCGACGAAAAATCACTCCTAGAGATAATCGGCGAAATAGCCCTTACAGCCGGCAAACACCCGCTGGGCCACGCCCAGCAATACCAGACACAGCAACAGAGGGTAAAGCACCCCGCTCCAGACGACCTGCTCAGGCGTCAGAATCAGCCCCCGGTACAGGTCCAGGATGGGCGCCAGGGGATTCCAGGCCAGGACGGGTTGCAGCACGGACGGCACCATCTGGATCGAATACAGAACCGGAGACAGAAAAAACCAGACCGTGAACAGGGCTGTGACCAGCGGCGACACGTCGCGCAGGAACACATTGGCCGGAGACAGCAGCAGGCCCAGGGCCACGGCCAGCAGCAGCTGGAGCGAGAACGGGACGACCAGCAGACCCAGGCCCACCGGCGAAGCCCCGCCCTGCCACACAGCCACCCCGAGCAGCATCAGCCCGAAGCCGACCGCGTGGCTCACAAAGCTCGACACCACCGCGGAGACGACCAACAGCTCGGACGGAAACTGGACGCGCTTCATCAGCTGCGCGTTCTCGACAATGACCGCCACCGAGCGCAGGCAGGCGTCCTGAAAGGCCAGCCACGGCCACAGCCCGCAAAACACAAACGGCACAAAACCGACCCCCTCGACCTCGAAGCGCACGCGGTAGATCACCCCGAACACAAAGGTGTACAGACACAGCAGGATGAACGGCTGGATGAGATTCCACACCCCTCCCAGGCTGGTCCCGACAAAGCGCGCCGTCACGTCGCGGATCACCATCTGGCGCAACAGCACCCGGTGCTCCACGACCGTGGAGAGCAGCCTGAACGGGCTGGCCAGGACTCGAACAGGCGCACGATACGAGACGGCCATCAGCGTTCACCCGGGGGAAGGCTTGAACGTGTGGTGCAGAAAGAAACCCAACCCGCCGCTAATGCGGCACAGAGAGGAAACGTGTCTCCAACAGGCCAGACAGATGTTGACCCGTTTCCTCTTTCCCTCCCAGGAGGGGATGCTTCGACTTCGGCCTTCGGCCTACGCTCAGCATGAACGGAAACCCGCTCGTCCTGAGCGTAGCGGAGCGAAGTCGAAGGAAACCCGCCCCTACGTCGAAGGGGGGGATTGAGGGGGATTTTCTGCCGCAGCCAGCGGATGAGACGGCCATCAGCGTTCACCGTTCGCCAGCCTGGCGATAAAAGTTCGGCAACACGGGCCAGTGATGCCACTCATACGGGTAGCGCCGCACATACTGCTCAAGCAGCCCGACCAGGGCGGCCAGGGTTGCGCCCAACTCGGTCACCCGGCGCGGCTCCTCAAACGCAAACTCCCGCCGCCGGTCGGCCCCGACCCAGCCGAAAAAGGGCACGATTGTCGCATCGGCCCGCGCCGCGACCGACAGCAGGTTGGTCGGAAACCGGGCCGGTCGGCCCAAAAAGGGCACGATTTGCTCCCGCCAGGCTGTGACGCCGACAAACTCGGGCAGCACGTCAAGCAGCGCGACCACCATGCCGCCCGCGCTGAGCGCCCGCTGGATTTTCCGGGGGCTGGTCGCACTGGCAAAAATCACCTCGCGCTCCATCAGCCGCGTAATATGTCGAAACCGCAGCCGAGTAAACGTATACGGCACCCAGCCCGCGACCTCCCGTACCTGCGAGAATGGAATAGACAGGGGATGAGCTGCCAGCCCCCGACTGTGCAGATACGGGAAGATCAGAGAACCGCCACCAAAATGGAAGGTCAGTAAGAGTATGCCCCGCTTCTCAGCAACAGCGGATAAGAGCCGCTCTTCGCCGCTCACCCGCACCCAGCGCTCCAATCGGCGCCACGAATGCAGCGCAGAAGCATACGCATCAACCCGGTCGCAGCTCATCACCTCAAAAAATTTCTCGCCCATATCGACCGCAGGTAGTTCCTGGGGCCGAAGCGCCTCAGCCGCGTTGGTCCGGATCGAATCGAGCAGCCCAGGCGGTGCCTGGCGGGCTTCCAACCGCCCCCAGGTCTGGGCCAGGCGGTAGGCCGTGGGCAGGGGAAACAGCCCCGCCAGCGGAAAATACAGCCCATATCTGAGCCCATCCTGACCAAGCTGCCACAACATAGCCTTCATCCGCCGCCCCTCGCCTGACTCGCGGGGGACACAGAGCCGGGGGCAACCCACCCCGGCCCTTCGACAAGCTCAGGGCCACCCCTCCGAGGAGGGGATGGGGGACGGTGATTCCCCTCCTCGGAGGGGTGCCGCGTTAGCGGCGGGGTAGGTTTCTTTTTACACCACACGTCGGGAATACCTCACGCCATGTCCATCCTACACAGTTCGTACCCCCGCGTCAGGTCTCCCAGCTATGCGGCAAATAGCACAGGCCGAGTTCGCGTCTCTCGCCGCGCACCGAGAACTCCCGCTCGACCAGATCGAACACCCGCAAACCGGCGCTATCCAGAGCGTGAGCGCGCAGCACGTAGCGGCCGGGCAGCAGGCGGAGTTGGGGCAGGACATAATCAATCTGGTAGACGCGGCCCTCAACGTGGCGCGGAACCGCCCCATCCATATCCGACGCCACCCCGTAAACCGGGACGAGGTCAGGCCGCACAAGACCAACGCCGACTACTGGCGGTTTGGTTTCCCCCGTCCCAGCCTCAACTCTGAGCCGCGCTCGGAACGGCTGGCCAAAAACAAACTGCGAGGTTTCCTGGGCGTGGCCGTTCAGCAGCCGGACATCGGTGATCCGGTTCTCACCCGCAGCCAGAGCAGCGACCGGACGGGCAGCCGTCCCATCGGTGTTCGTTTCGCCCTGAGCCTCGATGAACTCGGCATACTCCTGGACCACATGTGATGCGGCCCCCTGTAAGCGCACCTGGCCGTGGTCCAGCCACACGGCTTTGCCGCACAGCTTCTTGATCTGGTAGGCATTGTGGGCGCAGTACAGCAGGGTGCCGCCGTTGGACAGAAAGTCCTCCATCCAGCGAATGCACTTTTTCTGGAACGCCTCGTCGCCCACGGACAGAATTTCATCCGAGACCAGCACGTCCGGCTCAACGCAGGTGGCCAGGGCAAAGGCCAGCCGCACGCTCATGCCGGACGAGTAGGTTTTGAGCGGCCGGTCCACGAAATCGCCGATATCGGCAAACTCCAGAATCGCCGGCAGGCGCTCAGCCAGCTCGTCCTGGCCGAGGCCCATCAAGGCTCCCGACAGGGCCAGGTTTTCGCGTCCGGTGTACTCGGGATGAAAGCCGATGCCGAGTTCGAGCAGGGCGCTGACCCGTCCGGCGCTGCGCACCTGTCCCTCAGACGCCAGGGTCACGCCACACAGGAGTTTCAGCAGGGTGCTTTTGCCGGCCCCGTTTTGTCCGACAATGCCCCAGGCGTCGCCCCGGTAGACCTCCAGGGACACGTTACGCAGCGCCCAGAACTCCTCGGAGAAGCGCCGGCGGCCCAGCCACAGCATTTCCTTCAGGCGGTCAAGGTGACGCGGATACAGCCGGTAGGATTTGCCGAGCCCGTGGGCTTCGATCAGCGGTGGGGGAGTCGGGTTCACTGGGGGAGAGTGGGTACGAATGGTGGCTAGTCAGCGGATTCAGCCGGCAGAGCGGGGTGGATGTGGGACGCGCCTTTGAGTTCTCCCACGGTACGGGTGAGCGCGATCAGGTTGTTCGTCAAGAGGCTGTTGAGCTGGTCAATTTTGCGGTCCAGGGTGCTGATTGAGCGGTCCAGTTTGCTATCCAAAGCGCTGATTTCGTACTCGATTTTACGGTCCAGCTGCCACCACATGGTGACAAAAACCGTCAGCAGGGTGGCAAGGTTTTTCCAATCCATAAAGCCTCTTCGCTCCAACCATTTTCGTGATACCGAGCGCCCTGTTCAATGTCAACGGGACGCCCTGATGGCAACGGGACGCCGGTAGGGGCGGGTTACAAACCCGCCCCTACGCACGCGGCGAATCCGCACCAGGGCAACCTGTAGGGGCAGGCCCCCGTGCCTGCCCGCCCCCGGCGACAATGTCGCAGCAGGGCAACCACAGGGGGTTGCCCCTACACACCGCCCAGGCCGTCTCCATCCCCTCCTCGGAGGGGTGGCCCGAAGGCCCGGGGTGGGGGCAACCCACCCCCCTGCTCCGCAGGACCCCTCCCAGGAGGGGATGGGGGCGGGTCCCTTCCTGGGAGGGATGGCCGAAGGCCGGGGTGGGGGCCTTCTCGGCCGGTGGATAACGCAATAAAATTGACGATCTCAGCGCGTTCCTGCGGGACACTGTGCTGGAGTTCAAGGGCGAGATCGGGGAATTGCGAGGCGCCGTCCGAACTCACACGCCTGCACAGGACTGATTCATCAGAGTTCCCCCTCACCCCAGCCCTCTCCCTCAAGGGGAGAGGGAGCAAGGCGGCCACCAAGCGGCTGGCCCAGGCCCTGTGTCCTCCCCTCCGCGAGGGGGAGCAAGAATGCCTCCTCAGGTTCCCTCCCCCTGTGACGAGCCAGGCACCAGCAATCCCCTCCCCCCCGTGACGTGTGATGCATATTCCCAGGAATCTACGCTCGCCTGCCGGGCGCTGACCGTCGGACCGGGAAGAACCCACCCCCCTGCTCCGCAGGACCCCTCCCAGGAGGGGATGGGGGCAGTTCCCCTCCTCGGAGGGGTGGCCGAAGGCCGGGGTGGGTTGAAGCACGATGACGGCGGCTCCCTGCGGACGCGACAGCAGGGGCGGGGGATGAACCCACCCCGCCGCTCACGCGGCACCCCTCCCAGGAGGGGATGAAGACCTCCCCCTTCCCGTCTCATTTCCCAAACTGTCGTGCCGTGAGCCCCCTGAGGGGGAGGGCTAGGGAGGGGGGCAACCCACGCACCCAGGCACCGAAAATTGCACCCCCATACACACGGTCTCTTGACAGAAGCCGCAGGACTGCATGAGACAGCGGAATCCTGGTCGCCAGCAAAAAAGCAGGGCGTATCATGTGGAAAAATCACACTCAGACACGCCACAAACATTGACTCCAACCGCACGAAATTGCTGGAATCTCCGCCACGCACCACCTCACGGTGAGAACCCTGCTGTACGGCGGGCTGGCCCTCAGCATCGCCGCCGGCTTGCTGACCCTGGCAGGCTCGACACCCCACGCCGCGACCGAAAGCCTGCAAACCCGGCTCGACGCCTACTGCGCACGACATGCCGCACGCCCTCCAATACGAACACCCCCGGCAGCGTCAACAACTCGGCGCGAAAATCTCGCTGGCCCGCCTGCACTCGGGCATCAAAGTCACCGGATTTGCGGTGCTTGCTCCCCAGGCATTGCAGCCCGACCCGGCCGCCCACACGGCCAGGGTTGAGATGCGCGTGGAATACGCGTATACTTTTCCTTCCATGGCTGGCCGACAGATGTCCACCTCCACCGTCATTGCCGATGCCTGGCGCAAAGAGCGGGGGGTGTGGTATCACGTGTTGCAGACCCAGGTCATCCCTGACAAACGATAATCTGGACAACAGCTTGGACACCGCCGATGGACCCGGAAGTACGTGAATTGGCAACCGCAGCCGTCACCGCCTTGCAGACCATGGCCGCCAATTCTTCGCCCCACTGGACGGACGTGGCGGGGGTTTTTGTGGCGCTGCTGGTCGGGGGCGCGCAATGCGGGCTGATTGCCTGGGGCATCCGGGTGATGCGCGACAGCAACCTCACCCGCGAAAAAGTCATGGCCGCCTTTGCCCGCCAGCACGAAGAGACCGAGCGCCAGCGTGAAGACGCCGAGCGCCAGCGTGAAGACACCGAGCGCCAGCGTGAAGACGCCGAGCGCGAGGCCCAACGGCGCCACGAAGAAGCGATGGCGGCCCTGACGGCCTTGATCGAACGCACGGCCCCCCAGGGAAACGTATGAGGCACAACGAAACCCACCCCGGCCTGCGGCCACCCCTCCCGGGAGAGGAATCACCGCCCATCCCCTCCTCGGAGGGGTGCCGCGTAGCGGCGGGGTGGGTTGCCTTCTCTGCGCGCTCCGAAACCCACCCCGGCCTTCGGCCACCCCTCCTGGGAGGGGAAATAAGGCACCGAAAATTCACACCCAGGCACCCGCCCCTTGACAGAATCCGCAGGACTGCTTAATACACCGGGAACCTGAGCGTGCGTCGCGCGCAAAATTTCACACTCAGACACGCCACAAACATTGACTCCAACCGCACGAAATTGCTAGAATCTCCGCCATGCACCACCTCACGGTGAGAACCCTGCTGTACGGCGGGCTGGCCCTCAGCATTGCCGCCGGCTTGCTGACCCTGGCAGGCTCGACACCCCACGCCGCGACCGAAACCCGGCTCGACGCCTACTGGCAGGCCCGGGTCGCGCACGACATGCCGCGCGCCCTCCAGTACGAACACCCCAAGCAGCGTCAACAACTCGGCGAGAAAATCTCGCTGGCCCGCCTGCGCTCGGGCATCAAAGTCACCGGATTTGCGGTGCTTGATCCCCAGGCGTTGCAACTCGACCCGGCCGCCCACACGGCCAGGGTTGAGATGCGGCTGCAATACGAGTATACCTTTCCCTCAATGTCTCCTCCGATGGCTGACCGAACGCTGTCCACCTCGACCGTTATTGCCGATACATGGCGCAAAGAGCGGGGGGTGTGGTATCACGTGTTGCAGACCGAGGTCGGTTCCTGATCGACACTGACCCGGAACGCGCAGCATTGAGACGCGACATTCTTGGACACCGCCGATGGACCCGGAAGTACGTGAATTGGCAACCGCAGCCGTCACCGCCTTGCAGACGCCCCACTGGACGGACGTGGCGGGGGTCTTTGTGGCACTGCTGGTCGGGGGCGCGCAATGCGGGCTGATTGCCTGGGGCATCCGGGTGATGCGCGACAGCAACCTCACCCGCGAAAACCGCCTTTGCCCGCCGGGACAAAGAGGAGCAGCAGCGCCACGAGGAAGTCATGGCCAGCCTTACCCGCCGGGGCAAAGAGGACCAGCAGCGCCACGAGAAAGTCATGGCCACCTTTACCCGCCAGGGCGAAGAGACCCAGCGCCAGCGTGCAGAAGGCCAGCAGCGCCACGAAGAAGCGGAGCGCGAAAGCCAGCAGCGCCACGAGGAAGCCATGGCCACCTTTGCCCGTCAGCGTGAAGAAGCGGAGCGTCAGCGTGAAGAAGCGGAGCGCCAGCGTGAAGACGCCGAGCGCGAAAGCCAGCAGCGCCACGA
>JAGWBB010000023.1:42774-43767 GCA_021296095.1 Desulfurellaceae bacterium
ACGGCCCCCCAGGGAAACGTATGAGGCACAACGAAACCCACCCCGGCCCTTCGGGCCACCCCTCCGAGGAGGGGATGAAAACACCGGCCCGGAGCGCTTCTTCCATCCCCTCCTGGGAGGGGTCCTGCGAAGCAGGGGGGTGGGTTGCCCGTGGCAGCGCCCCCATCGCGTTGACGACGCGGGAGCAGCAGGCGTGATGAGGGAAGGAGGACAATAATGGAATGGGCTGTTATTGCACCGCTGCTGGTGAACCTGGGTGCTTTGGGGACTGTCTGGTGGCAGCTTGATGCAAAAATGGAAAAACGGCTTGGGCACATGGATGACCGGCTGAACGCGATGGACGCCAAATTCGACGCCAAGTTCGAGACCGTCAACCAGACCTTGATGACGTTGACGCATGATGTGGGGGAGTTGAAGGGGCAGGTCGGCGCGTTCGCGTCTCTCAAGGATCAGGCGGCGGGAGCAGGATGACACCCATTATGACACAATCGTTTCTTGACACGTTCGGCTCTATTCGTTATACGGGGCTGGCCAGTGTTCAGAGGACAGTGAAAGGAGGTGGTTCGTAGGGCAGGGCACTGGACATTTGGGTAGGAATGCAGTATCAACAGCGAGGTTTTTTGATTTTGCCTTCACCGGTCACGAGGCTGTGGGGCATGCAACCAACGAAGGGAGGACGGAGAGTATGAGTCAACTTCTTAAGAAATACGCGCTACTGACTGCTTGTGCAGCCCTGGCGTTGTGCTTCGCCACGCGGCCTGCGCAGGCGCAGACCGCTTCAACTCTTACTGAGCGTGCGCCAGCGATTGCCCCAGGTGGAGCAGGCGAGCATCTGCTGTTCGCCTATTGGTCAACGGCCAACTACATGAACACGAACGTCAACATCCACTCCCCGCTGGGGATGAGGAGTTCGATTCTCGAGCAGACCAGCAATGTCGTCTACGTCAGAGTTCGGAGCGCAGCAGGTGATCGGAATACAGTGCTCTCCTTCAA
>JAGWBB010000023.1:43787-44148 GCA_021296095.1 Desulfurellaceae bacterium
GGACAGCAAATTTCTCCATGGATGGCCTCATGGTCATGGACCCAGGCGAATGTGACGGAAATTTTCGGGAACTGAGCACTAGCAACCCTTCCAATATGAATCTCCCAATGCCGCCGGAGGCGGGAGAGATGGCCTCCCTGGGAGAAACAGAGAGTGGCTACATCGAAGCATGGCTCAACCCTGTGAGTGCCCTCGAGGATGACACCGCGGGGACACCAGAGACTAATTTCCTTCCAGAACATGCGATCCCCAGGAACATTTCGGGAACGGCGATGCTGGTCTCCCCCATGTCCGGGTTTGCGTCAAGCTACAATGCCGTCGCCTTTACCGGTTGCCGCATTGTTGATCAGGACGGACTAGT
>JAGWBB010000024.1 GCA_021296095.1 Desulfurellaceae bacterium
ACGGGACGAACAACGAGTTCGGGTTTGACTATCTGCGCGACAACATGAAGTTCAGCAGCGAGGACTCCGCCCAGCGCGAACTCCATTTCGCAATTGTCGACGAGGTCGATAATATCCTGATCGATGAGGCGCGCACGCCGCTGATCATCTCCGGCCCGGCCGAGGAATCGACCGAAAAATACTACGCCCTGAATCGGGTCATCCCCCGGCTGCAAAAAGATCTCGACTACGCCATCGACGAAAAACAGCGCAACGCCACCCTGACCGAAGAGGGGGTGTCCAAGGTCGAGCGCATCCTGCGGGTCAAAAATCTGTACGACCCGTCTGAAATCGGCACCCTGCACCACGTGAACCAGGCCCTGCGAGCCCACGCCCTGTTCAAGCGCGATGTCGATTATGTGATCAAGGACGGCGAGGTCATCATTGTCGACGAATTCACCGGCCGCCTGATGCCCGGCCGGCGCTGGTCCGACGGACTCCACCAGGCGGTTGAGGCCAAGGAAGGCGTGCGCATCCGTCAGGAAAACCAGACCCTGGCGACGATCACCATCCAGAACTATTTTCGCATGTATCACAAGCTGGGCGGCATGACCGGCACGGCCGATACCGAGGCGGTGGAGTTCAAAAAGATCTACAGCCTCGATGTGGTCGTCATTCCGCCCAACAAGGGCATGTCGCGCCAGGACTTCCCGGATGTGGTGTACAAAACCGAGCGCGAGAAATTTCAGGCCGTTGCCGATGAGATCGCCGAGTGTCACCAGCGCGGCCAACCGGTACTGGTCGGCACCGTGTCGGTCGAAAAATCCGAGCGGCTCGGCAAGCTGCTCAAAAAGAAGAACATCAAACACAACGTCCTGAACGCGGTCAATCACGAGGCCGAGGCCAATATCATCGCCCAGGCCGGCCGTTTTAGCGGGGTGACGATCGCCACCAATATGGCCGGCCGGGGCACCGACATTCTGCTCGGCGGCAACCCCGAGTTTCTGGCCCGGGTCGAGATCGAAAAAAACTGGCTGAAAAAAGCCGCGCCGGCCCACACCAAGACCAAGAGCTATGAGGAGAGTCTGGAAGAGCTGCGCGAGGCCTACAACGCCGCCCTGACCAAGGCGCGTCAGCGCTACGAGCCGGCCTGGAAACCCCACGAGGAGGCGCGCAACGCGGCCCTGTCGCGTCTGTCCGAGACCTACCGACCCTTCCTCCACGCCTCCCTGCAACACGCCCGGGCGACCTATCAGGGTCTGACCGCCCAGCTTGATTTTGCGACCGACACGCCCGCTATGGATGCCCTCGAGCACTACACCCAGGCGTGTGAGACGTATGAACACGCCCTGACCGAGTATGACAAGGTCGTTGGGCCGTGTCTGCCCGAAGAGCGACGTGAGGAGTATGAGACGGTGTGTGCCGATTACGCCGGGCTATTGGCCGAAGGCGTGTCAGATCAGACGGCCGACCGTCTCGAGCTGCTGCGCGGCCGCTACGAGCGTATGCTCGACGAGTACGGCCAGGCGATTGTGCGGGTGGCCGAGATCGCGCTGAGCGACAATGGCGAGGTCAGCCAGCAGTTTGAGCAGGCCCAGCGGGCGCATGAGGAAGCCCAGCAGGCGTATGATGCAGCCGATCAGCTGTACGAAGAAAAACGCCAGCCCTACGAGGCGGCAGTGGCCGAGGCCGAGCGGGTCTACGAAGAACAGCGCCGCGAGCGGGTCAAGGTCGTCGAGGAAGTCCGCGAGCAGCTCGAAAAGTCGCCCGAGGTGTACCAGCACGCTTTTGACGCGGCCCAGGCCAGCTACCAGGAGACGTGTGCCGAAGAGCGCGACAAGGTCGTGGAGGCCGGCGGACTGCACATCCTGGGGACCGAACGGCACGAGGCGCGGCGCATCGACAACCAGCTGCGCGGCCGGGCCGGCCGACAGGGCGACCCCGGCTCGTCGCGCTTCTATCTGTCGCTGGAAGACGATTTGCTGCGCATTTTCGGGGCCGACCGTATCCAGGGCATCATGGACCGGCTGGGCATGGAGGAGGGCGAGCCGATTGAACACAGCCTGGTCACCCGGGCCATTGAGAACGCCCAGGGACGGGTCGAGGCGCGCAACTTTGATATTCGCAAACACCTGCTCGAGTATGACGATGTCATGAACAAGCAGCGCGAGGTGATCAACGACCAGCGCCGCACCTTTCTGACCAGCGAGGACCTGTCGGCCGAGGCCCTGGAGATGATTGAGGACACGGCCGAAACAACCCTGGGTTTCTACCTGTCCGACGATCTGCCGCCCGAAGAGTGGGACTGGAAGGCGCTGGACGACGCCCTGTTTCGGCAGTTCAACTTCCGGCTGTCGCCGAGCGAGGAAGACAAGCGGAACGCCGACCCCGACGACTTGCGCCAGGACATCCACGACCGGGTTCTGGCCATCTACCGCGAGCGGGAGGAAAACTTCACCCCGTCGGTCCTGCGCTATTTGGAGAAGGTCATTCTGCTCCAGACCATGGACGCCCTGTGGAAAGACCATCTGTTGTCCATGGATCACCTCAAAGAGGCTGTTGGACTCAGGGGCTACGGGCAGAAAAACCCCCTCCAGGAATACCAGAAAGAAGGCTTTGCCCTGTTCGAGCAGCTCCACGACCGGATGCGAACCGAGGTGGTGGAAAAACTGTTTACCGTCCAGATCGCCCGTCAGGAAGACGTCCAGAAGATGGAAGCCCGTCAGGCCGAGCCGCGTCGTCCGCTTAGCATGAGCCACGGTCAGGACCCCCAGCCGTCAGCCCCGGCCAAACAGGTGCGCAGAAACGAGGCCAAGGTCGGGCGCAACGAGCCGTGTCCGTGCGGCAGTGGCCGCAAATACAAGAAGTGTCACGGGGCCTAGGAGGGCGGCATGCGGGTCAAGGTCGAAAAAAAACCGGTGGTAGTGCCCGGCTTTCGTTTCAGCGGCGTCTCGTGCGGCATCAAGCCGAGCCGGAAAAAGGATCTGTCCCTGATCGTGTCGGACCGTCCGACCACGGCTGTCGCCGCCTTTACCACCAATCAGGTCAAGGGCGCGCCGGTGCTGGTCGGCCTGGAGCGGATGAAGCGTGGCCAGCTCCAGGCCGTGGTGGTCAACAGCGGGATTGCCAATGTCTCGACCGGTCAGGCGGGTCTGCGTCTGGCCCACAACATGTGTCGTCTGGTCGGCCGCCAGCTGGGCATTGACGACGGGCTGGTCCTGCCGTCGTCGACCGGCAAAATCGGCGTCCTGCCGCCGTGGGAAAAAATGCGGCCCGGGATTATCGAGGCGTGCGGCACGCTCTCGCCCCGGGGCTTTTGGAACGCGCTGTCGGGCATGATGACGACCGATGCCTTTCCCAAGGCTGCGGTCCGTCAGCTGACGCTTGGCGGCCAGACCGTGACCCTGGCCGGTCTGGCCAAGGGCGCGGGCATGATCAACCCCAATATGGCGACCATGCTGTGCTATGTCGTGACCGATGCTGCGGTCGAGGCCGACGCCCTGCGCCGGACCCTGGACATGACCCTGGGCGATTCGTTTAACGCCATCAGCGTGGACGGGGATACCAGCACCAGCGATACACTGGTGCTGATGGCCAACGGCCTGGCCCACAACCGGCCGGTCACACAAGCCGGCCGCGACTTCCGGGCCTTCAAGACCGCCGTCGGTGAGATGCTGTGCGAGCTGGCCCGGATGTGCGTCAAGGACGGCGAGAGGGCGACCCGGGTGGTTGATATTGTTGTCCGGGGCACCCGAACGGACGAGGACGCTCGGAAGATCGCCCGGA
Organism: Desulfurellaceae bacterium; assembly: GCA_021296095.1. Classification (NCBI taxonomy): domain Bacteria; kingdom Pseudomonadati; phylum Campylobacterota; class Desulfurellia; order Desulfurellales; family Desulfurellaceae; species Desulfurellaceae bacterium. Next base: position 3,766 of record JAGWBB010000024.1, read on the forward strand.
CCGTGGCCTACTCCCCGCTGGTCAAGACCGCCTTTTTTGGCGGCGACCCGAACTGGGGGCGGATTGCGTGTGCGGTGGGCTATGCCGGGGTGCGGCTGGATCAGCACAAGCTGAATATCCGGGTCGGGGATGTGTTGATTGGCCGCAACGGTATGAGTACCGGTTCGGACAACGAAAAGCGGGCGGCGGCGGTCATGCAACAGCCCGAGTTCTCTATCGCCATCGACCTGCGCGGGGGCAAGGGCAGGGCCCATGTGGTGACGTCCGATCTGTCCACCGGCTATGTCCATTTCAACTCGGCCTACTCAACCTGAGGAGACGCGCATGAACGCTCAGCCCAAAATCATCGACGCCGACGGCCACATCGTCGAGCCGCCGGCCCTGTGGCAGGAGTATGTCGAACTCGCCTTTCGTGACCGCATTCCGCAGGTCGTCAAAGACGACGCGGGGATCGAGCGGCTGAAGGTCGAGGGCCGCATCCTGCCCCGCAGCCCGATGATGATTGCCGCCATGTGCATCCCCGGCGGCCTGAGTCAGCCCGAGCGCGCCCGCCAGCTGTCCTGGGAGGATTTGCGGCCGGGCAGCTTTGAACCCGACGCCCGGATCAAGGACATGGACGAGGACGGCATTGATGTCTCCATCCTCTACCCCTCGCTGGGTCTGGCCTACGGCGCCCTGCGCGACCCGGAGCTGGCCGCGGCAGCCTGCCGCGCCTACAACAACTGGATGGCCGACTTCTGCCGCCCGTATCCCGACCGGCTGTACAACATCGCGCCGGTCCCGCTGGTCGATGTTGAGGCGGCCATCCGCGAGATGCGCCGGGTGGTCAAAGAGCAGGGGGTCAAGGCGATTACGATTCGGCCCAACCCGCATAACGACCGGCGCCTCAATGACCCGGCCTATGATCGGCTGTGGGCCGAAGCCCAGGACCTGGACTGTACGGTGGCGATTCACAGCGCGGTGATCGGTGAGCTGCCCACGGCCGGGTTTGACCGCTATCCCGACTTCTTCCAGCGCATGATCATCGCCCACCCGTTTGAGCAGCAGATGGCGTGCATGGATCTGTGCTGCGGCGGGGTGCTGGATACCTACCCCAGGCTGCGCATCGCCATCCTTGAGTCGGGCGGCGGCTGGCTGCCGTACTGGCTGGCCCGGCTGGACGAGTTCGCCGAAAAAATCGGCCACATGCTGCCGCCCCTGCGTCTCAAACCCAGCGAGTATTTCTACCGCCAGTGTTTCCTGTCGTGTGAACCGGATGACGTGGCGCTCAAAACCGCCACCGCCCTGGGCACCGACCAGGTCTTGATGTGGGCCTCGGACTACCCGCACTTCGACTGCGTGTTTCCGGGCGTGGTGGATGAACTCAAGGAGCACTGCGCCACGCTCCCGGACAGCGCTCAGGCCAACATCATGAGCGACAACGCGGCCCGCTGCTACGGTCTGCACTGACAGACGAGGAGTTCCGGTATGCAAGACCAGACCGCCCTGATCGACGCCTTATACACCGGACGCCGGGATGGCGTCGCCGCCTCTGGACTCGATCCTGTCCAGTGCAGTTTAGAAGAAGCGCTCGGCATACAGCTGGGGGTGCTGGAGCGCTTTACGGCCGGCGGCGAGCAGCTCGGGGGCTGGAAAGTCGGCCTGACGTCGGGCAGGGCGCGCGACCGGATGGGCGCCGGCTTCCGGCCGTTCGGCTATATTCTGCGCAGCCGCATTGTTGAGGCCGGCTCGGCCCTGCCGCTGGCCACTATCCTCAACTGCCAGCTGGAACCGGAGTTGTGTCTGATTGTCGGTTCGGCGCTGTCCGGGGAGAACGTGAGCGCGGCCGAGGCCAAGGCTGCGGTCCGGGCCGTGGCTCCGGCGTTTGAGATCAACGAAATCCGGCTCGGGGCCGACACCGGCCAGGCAGCGCTGCTGGCCGACGGTCTGGCCCAGTGGGGCATTGTCCTCGGTCCCCCGGTCGCAGTCCGCGACGACCTGGTTCATACCACGGTTGAATTTTCCCGGGACGGCCGGCTGGTTGAGACCAAGACTCCCGGCCGGAGCATGGATGACCCCTACCTGTCGCTGGCCCGCCTGTGCCGGCTGCTGCACGCCTATGGCCGTGGCTTAGAGCCCGGACAGCCGGTGATTACCGGCTCCTTTTGTCACCATGCCATCACCCAGCCGGGCAGCTACCGGGCGTCTTTTTCCGATATTGGCGACGTGTCAGTACGCTTTGTGTAGAACAGGGGAGGGCGGTCAGCCCTCCCCGTGGCCAAAGAATCCGGACTGAGGCTCAGGCGGCCCGACCGTGGCGCAGCAGCTTGCCCGGCGTGTCGCCGCTGCACTTGCCGTCGGCAAAGGTCTCGACCCCGTTGACGAGAATCGACCGGTAGCCGCGCGAACGCTGGACCCGCCGCCACTCTCCGCCGGGCAGATCGTAGGCGATCTCGCCGATCCAGTCCGGCTCAATGCCCAGACCGTCCAGCTCGTAGACCACCACGTCGGCGGCCGCACCCTCGCGCAACACTCCGCGGTCACGAAACCCGGCCGCATGGGCCGGCAGGGCCGACAGACGGTAGTGAGCCTCTTCGAGGCTGATCTTCTGCTCGTCCCTGACCAGCCAGCTCAGAAAGTCGGTCGTGAACGCCCCGCCGGTGAAGAACTTGGTGTGTGCCCCGCCGTCCGACACGCCCGGAAAAGTATACGCCGAGTCGGTAATGATCTCGGCGTTGAACTCGGCGTTGAACTCCGGTTCGGGCTGCAGAAACTCGGCCTTGAGATCGGTGGCCAGGGACAGGTCGAGCATCACATCGACCGGGTGTTTGTGCTCGGTCTCGGCGATCTCGCCTACAGACCGGCCGACGTAGTGTTCCAGCTCCGGTGTGTTGGCCACCGACTGGACCAGCAGGCGGGGCAGGCGGCCGCCGATGCCGGCCGCGTTGCGGTCCAGGGCTCGCATCGCCTTGTCGCTTTTTGCCGCCTGGCGCAGCTGGGGATCGCGCATCTTGGCCGCCCGCTCGTCCTTGCTGCCGGTCAGCATGTCGCGCCAAGCTGCAGACACGTCATACAGATTCCAGTGTTCGAGGCTGAAGGCAAAGCCGCTGCGCACGGTCGCGCCCTGGCCAAAGATAGGCAGGCCCTTGGCCCGCATGCGCTCCAGCCAGGCCAGGCTCTTGCGGTGCGGGTCCGGGTTGCGTTTGCTGGCCGCAATCGCGTTATGCAGAATCGGCCGCTGGGCCGCTGAGGCCAGTTTTTCCAAAAACGCCAGGTCGTCCTTGATATGACCGGTCGCCTGGGTGATCTGGATAAAACCGGCATCGCGCTCGCGCAGCACCCGGGCCAGATTCAGAATGTCCTCGTCGACCATGGTGTCGGTGACCATGGGCGTACCGTCGTAGTCGGCCTGACCCGAGTGCCAGCCCAGGCGCTGAATTGAAAAACCGCACAAACCCGCGTCCATGCCCTCGGCCAATAGCTGGCGCATCCGGCTGCGTTCGGCCTCGGTCGCCGGCCGGGTTTTGGCCGCCTCCAGGCCCATGACGTAGGTCATCAGCGAGGCGGTCGGCATGTACTGGATGCAGTTCACACCCTTGGGAGCACGGTCGAGCGAGTCCAGATACTCAGGAATCGTCTCCCAGTCCCAATCCATGCCGGCTTCCATCGACACATACGGAATGGCCTCGGTGCGGGTCATGGTCAGCATCGAGCGCTCGCGAAAGTCGGGCTGACACGGGGCAAAGCCGAAACCGCAGTTGCCCAACACCAGCGAGGTGACGCCGTGCCAGCCCGAAATGGTACAGTAGGGATCCCAGCGGATCTGGGCGTCATAGTGGGTGTGGAGGTCGATAAAGCCCGGCGCCACGATCAGCCCGTCGGCGTCAATGACCTGTTTGGCAAAGCCGGGCGCGCGTCCGCCAATCTGGGCGATTTTGCCGTCCCGAATCCATACGTCGGCCCGGAAGCGCGGGACGCGTGTGCCATCAACAACTGTGCCGCCTTTGATCTGGATATCAAAATCTGCCATGGGGGTGTCCTCCTGCGGATGATGCGTCTCCTGAAAAGTATGCTGGAGCGGGCTCAGGCGCGCGGGTCGTTCGGCAACTGGCGCTGGGTAAAGCCGACCAGCATGCCAAACGCCTGATCGGTCCCCAGCACGATGGTGTCCGGGCCGTCGGCCGCCGGCCGGTGCTGGCGAGCAGTCAGAAAGTCCCGAGCTTGGCCCAGGTCGCGGGTCTTGAAGATCAACGAATAAATCCCCTCGCCGTGGGTGTCCAACTCCTGGCCTTCCGGGCTGTCTGGCGACAGGGGTTCGGACAGCTCGACGACGGTATCTTCGCCAACCGCCACAAACGCGCTGTGCTTGCGCCCGGCGACCGTCTCCTCGTGCAGCAGGCTGGCGCCCAGCACCTCGCAGTACAGCTGTTTGGTCTTGGCCAGACTGCCGACCACCACGCCGATGTGGGACGCGCCCTCAATGCCGAGCGGGTGCTCGCGCCACGGCTGACTCGACCAGGCGGGCTTGAGGCGCGGGTCGGGAATATAGTCGCCCGACAGGGCAAACTCCAGCTGGCCCGAGGTCTCTTTGGGGTGGGTCCAGATCGCGGCCGTCTTATCGGACGGCTTGACCATTTTACCGACGAGGTTGAACAGCCGAAATCCTGCCGCGTCGAGCCGTTCGGAGATGGCCTGCACGTCGTCTACATACCAGGCGATGGAGTGGAAGTGCTGGCCAAAGCGATCATGGAATTTTTTAACCGACGGGTTTTTGAGCGGCTCGACCTGGGCCGGCATCATGGGTTCCATGATGACATCCCCGATGGCGATGAGCGAGGCGTTGCGCCCAGCCAACTCCTCATAGCCGTTGTAGAACCGCTCGACCGCAAACACCTCGTCGTACCAGCGGTCAACCGCTTCGAGGTCGTCCACCACATGGGTGAGATGGAACAGCTTGCCTATGCTAAACATGGTCGCCCCCTTATGCGTGTGTGGCCCGATCATAGCCCGCCCGCCCCGGCGTGGTAAAGAGCAGACCCGGAGGCTTCGGATAGACGACGGCCGAGCGGCTGTGCTACACCGCAATCCATTAATCCATTCCGCGCTGTGTTGAGGAGAAGCTGATGTATTGCTTGCTGCGCCTGTGGGTGTATGGGCTCGTTATCCTGGTCTCGGCTTCGGCGCAGGCCCAAGGCGTACTGGAGATTCCTGGCAACGGAGGCAAACTCTCGGGGCTTGGACTCATCTCGGGCTGGAAGTGCAACGCCGGGACCCTGACGGTCAGCCTTGATGGTGGGGAGCCCATTCCCCTGACAGCGGGGCAGCGGCGTGACGATACCCGGTCAGTATGCGGCACAACGCATACCGGCTTTCATGCCCCTATCAACTGGGCGCTGCTCGGCGATGGCCAACACACGGCCGTGGTCTACGATGACGGTGTGGAGTTTGCCCGCAGCACGTTTGAGGTAGCGACCACGGGAGAGGAGTTTGTGACGGGGGCGAGCGCCTGGGTCCGGGCACCGGATTTTCCCGCGCCCGGGGAGACCACGCGGTTTGAGTGGAACGAGAGTACGCAACACCTGGAGATGGTACGGACGCCTGAGGGTGAGGAACTGGTCGAGAGCGTACAACACCTGGTCATTGTCTGGCTCAAAGAACCTGCCAGTGCCGAGGCTCGCCAGAAGGTGATAGCGACTTCATACGGTTTTGCCGAGATTCCCGGCGTGCTGCGCGTCAGTGCCGGGCCGAGCTTAGCGAGCGCGCGGGATGTTGTTGACAGTTCGTATGACGTTGGGGTGGTGATTACCGTGAGGGACCAAGCTGCGCTGAACGCGTATCTGGAGCATCCCAAACACAAACAAGCGGTTCAAGAGGTGTTAGGGCCTTTGGCACAAAAGATCATAGTGTACGATTTTGTTGTATCAGCTCCGAAGTAAGGCGGATGTCTCTGGCCGCCGCGGCCTCTGAGACCGCTCTTTGCAGCGACCGCGTGCGAAGGTTTGTCTCTGTGGCGAGATCGACCGGCCCAGGCCATGGCCAACGCTCCGTCGGCCAGCACTTTGTCGGCGGCTGGCCTGATGGGTGATGGCTGGAAACGAGTCAATGCCGATGATCGGGTGAATGGACGGCCAGGCCAGTGAGACATTCACCATTGTAGCTGCGCTTCTCAACGCTTTTACGGAGTAAGGAGGACGGTATGCCGACGGTGACAGCCAATAGCTGTGAGATGTTTTACCAGATTGACGACTTCACCGATCCGTGGCGGACCGATACCGAGACGGTGTGGCTGCAACACGGCGTCGGCCGCAGCACCAGGTTCTGGTATCAATGGGTGCCCGGTCTGGCCGGCCAGTATCGGGTCATTCGGCGCGATATGCGCGGCCACGGCCAGTCGGCTGACCCCGGACCGGACCACAGCTGGTCGCTCGACGAGCTGGTGACCGATATGCATGACTTCATGGACACGCTCGGTCTCGACCAGGTCCATTACGTGGGCGAATCCATCGGCGGCATCCTGGGCGTACTGTTTGCCTCCCGCTGGCCGGAGCGCCTCAAGAGCCTCACGATTTGTAACTCGCCGACCACGATCCGTCCCTCGGGTACGCAGGCTCTGTCGAGCCAGGACGGCAGTGTGAACCGGACCCTGGCCCGCGACGGCTCAAAGGGCTGGGGCCGCCTGCTGATCGAAAACAGGATCATCAGCGGTAAGAGCCCGGCTCACACCGAGTGGGTCCTGGACGAGTGGGCCAAGACCCCGACCCACGTCTTGCAGGGCATCACACGGACCCTGGATGGCGCGGATACCGCACCGCTGCTGCCCCAGGTCAGCGTCCCGACCCTGATCCTGGCCCCGGCCCACAGTCCGATTACCCCGCTGGCCGACCAGCTGTCGATGCGTACCGGGATTCCCAACGCCCGTATCACGGTGGTGGAAGGGCCGGGCCACGAAATTTATGTGGACGAGCCGCAGCAGTGTTTGCGGGCTGTGCAGGATTTTCTGGCTTCGCTGGACTGAAGGGCAGGACGGGACGCCGGGCACTGACGGTGCCCGGCAGGAGCTTACTTGGCCGGCTGAGCGGTCTGCCCGGTCGCACTGAGCCCGACCGACGGGCCGGCCAGCAGGGCCGCGGCCTCTTTTTCGACAACCGTGCCCTTGAAGAAGTCCGGGTTGCTCTCGGCCCAGAAGCGGACTGGGTTGGTGAACACAAAGTCCCGGAAATTGTCCGCGTTCATCAGCCCGTCGTCGACCAGCTCGTGAGCCTCGTGCAAGACGCCGGCCATGTCCTGGACATCGAAGTGACCAACGTCCGAGCCGAACAGGGCGTGCAGCTGGGCCGAGAACGGATTGCTGGCGGTGTTGAAGGCCCAGGCGTTCATGCGGTCGTCGGCCTCACACCCGAAATAGAAGTTCTTGACAAAGAGTTCTTTGAAGTCCTCTTTTTTGTCGATCCGGCAGGCGGCGTAGTCGTCGAGGTTGCCGATCCCGCCGACATCCACCGCCGCCTTGGGCGGCATGGCCGTGTCGAACATGGCCTCCCGTTCGCGCATGGCGCTGAGCATGTCTTCGTGCCCGTAGGCTTCGGCCAGTTGCAGGAGCAGCTTGCTGTCCAGATTTTTGGGATCAACCTCGTCCAGGGCGTCGAGCTTGCGCTTTTCCCAGTGTTCGATGAGGTCGGCGTACAGCTGGCAGGCCCAGCCCACCCCGCCCTCCAGGAAGGCGAACTTCAGGCTGGGGAAGCGCCGGGTCACGCCGCCCAGAAACAGGGCCTTGCACACCGCCTCGTTGGCAACCGCAAAGTGGCCGATATGGTTGTAGCAGAAGTTGGACGGCGAGACCCGCAGGCCAAAGCCGCGCGAGCCGGAGTGAAAGCTGGGAGCGACCTTGAGTTCCACGCATTTGGCCCACACCGGGTCGTAGTCGTACACGCTGTCGAGACCCAGGACGTCTCGCCAGGTGGCAACCTCGGCCGCCTCGGGGGTCTGCTCGGCCACAGCCTCAATCGGCCGGGCGATCAGGCTGCCCAGCATGACGACCTTGAGGCCGAGCTGTCGAACCGCGTGCTCCAGCTCTTCAATCGCTTCCTCGGGGGTGTGCATGGGAATCACCGCCGACGGCGTCAGCCGATCCGAGAACGGCCCGAAGTAGTCGGCGCTAAAGGTGTTGAAGGCGCGGCAGGCGGCTCGCCGGGCCTCGGCGTCGGGCACCAGCGGCAGACCCAGACCGGCGGTGGGATAGAGGACGCTGAAGTCGATGCCGAGTTCGTCCAGCCGTTCATTCATCAGCTTCGGCATCATGGCGGTGGCCCGGTCGCGGGTGTTTTTGGTCGGCAGCGCCCAAAAGGCCTGCTGGGCGGTCCGGTGGGCGGTCCGCTCGGCAACCGACATGGCGAGTTGGTTCTGGACCAGCTTGGGAAACATCGAGAAGCCCTCGACCGCCTTGTCGCCGCCTATCTTGCGCAGCTGGCTTCTGATCAGGGGACCGAATTCCAGCCAGTGGCCGTCGGCATCAACAACCGGATGGGACAGGTTGGCTCGAATGTTGGCCGACGATGCGGCATGACCGTTGGTACTCATACACAACCTCCTTATGACCGTGTCATGGTCCAGCCAGGATAGGAATTTTCTCTCGACTTTTCAACAAAGTGGACGATGATAAGCATCTGCCTGAGAAGAAATCATCGTCCATTTTGACGTTGACGTTCAAGCGACTCAGGCGAAGGGTTTCAAAAAGTCGATCAGGGCCGCGTTGACCTCGGCCGGTTTCTCCATCTGGACCCAGTGGCCGGCGCCGTCGATCAGCACCTTGCCGCGCAGGTCCGAGACAAACGAGTCCATCAGGTCGAGCAGCCCACCGCCGGCAAAGGACAGCACCAGGTCTTTCTTGCCGGCGATGAAAAACGCCGGCGGTTCGACCTTGGCCTCGGCCAACTGGGGGGTGATTTCGAGGTTGCGGTCGATGTTCCGGTACCAGTTGATTGGTCCCCGAAAGCCGCTTTTTTTGTACTGCGCCTCGTAGTAGTCGAGGTCTTCGGCCGTCAGCCACGGCGGCAGGCTGGCCGGGTCGGGCAGGCCGTCGAGGAAACCCGCGCTGGCCGGCTTGTGGGTAAACCACACGCCCTCGGGCGCGTCGCCGGACGCCACATAGTAGGTCACGCGCAGTGATTTGCGGATGTCGGTCTCCAGCTCCGCCTCGGCCACCCCGGGCTGCTGGAAATAGACGATATACCAGAAATTATCGCCGAAATTTTCCTGCCGGGTCATCACTCCGACCTGGCCCCGGACATACGGGACGCTCATGCCGACCACGGCCCGCACCCGCTCAGCGTGCAGCAGGGCGGTGTGCCAGGCCACCGGCGCACCCCAGTCGTGGCCGACCACCACAAACCGCTCGTGGTCCAGGGCGTCGGCAATGCCGACCACGTCCTTGGTCAGCTCGACGATATTATACGCCTCAATGGCCTCGGGCCGGTCGCTGCCGCCATAGCCGCGCTGGTCCGGCACCGCGACCTGAAAGCCGGTCTCAACCAGCGGATCGATCTGGTGACGCCACAAATACCAGCACTGGGGGAAGCCGTGGAGAAGAATCACCAGCGGTCCTGTGCCCTCAACAACGGTCCGTAGCCGAATGCCGTTTGTCTCAATCAGCTGAAAATTTCGTTCTGTCATCGCTCTGCTCCTTCCCGTTTTTGGCCCTTACCAAGCCCTTGCGGCCAGACTAGTCAGGCGTGTGTGTGTAGCATATAATCCTGCCTCCGCCCACCGGCTATACGGGGCGAGATTGATAGAATGGAGAGACAGATATGCGACTGGGAAAACTTGGCAGAGCCATTTCAGCAGGACTGATGTTTGGTGGCCTATTGTTCCTGGCGGCTTGTCCGGGAGACTTGGAACACGCGGCAGAAGAGGCGACAAAAGCGGATACCGCAGGACCGGAAGGCACCCTTGATGAGTGTCTGGAAGGCTGCCAACAGACCGCCGACAAGCAGGAAGCGGACTGTATCGCACAGCTGACAGAGGAGGAGAAAGTCGATAAAACGTCCTTTGAGAGTCCGTATCTCGCCTGCCAGAACGACGCCCGAGGCGATCTGGCCGGCTGTCAGGTCGAGTGTAACGTGAGCTTCCGTGGACGCTAGAACTCGGCGAGCCGTGGCCAAGAGCGGCGGAGTCGTCGGTCTGCCTGAGGCTGGCTGAAGAGGAGCACTCCATGTCTGAATTTGCGTATGCGACCGCCATCGAAATCGCGCAAAAGATCCGTCAGCGGGAGGTGTCGAGCCGTGAGGTGCTCGACGCGCTGCTGGAGCGGGTCGACAGGCTCGATAAACCGATCAACAGCGTGGTGACGCTTGATGCCGAGCGCGCCCGCTCCGAAGCCGATGCGGCCGACGCGGCCCTGGCCCGGGGCGAGGTCCGGGGACCCCTGCACGGCGTCCCCATGACGGTCAAAGACTCCTTTCAGACAGCGGGGATGCGCACCACCTCGGGGGCTCCCGAGCTGTCGGACTTCGTGCCCGAAGAAGACGCCTGGCCGGTGGCCCGGCTGCGCGAGGCCGGAGCCGTCATTTTCGGTAAGACGAATCTGCCGATCTACGCCGGAGATCTGCAGAGCTACAACGAAGTCTTTGGCACAACCAATAATCCCCACGATCTGGGACGCACCCCGGGCGGCTCGTCGGGCGGCTCGGCCGCAGCCCTGGCGTGCGGGTTTACGCCCCTGGAACTGGGGAGTGACATCGGCGGCTCGATCCGCCTGCCGTCGCATATGGCGGGCGTGGTCGGACACAAGCCGAGCTACGGCATCGTGCCCGCCCACGGCCAGATTCCAGGCCCGCCCGGAACGCTGACCCTGGCCGATCTGGCCGTTGCCGGTCCCATGGCCCGGAGCGTCGAAGACCTGGAACTGGGGCTCGACATCATGGCCGGGCCGAATCGCTGGGAGCGGCCGGCGTGGCGGCTCGAACTGCCGCCGGCCCGGCATCAGCAGCTCAAGGACTACCGGGTGGCGGCCTGGTTGGACGATCCCCGCTGCCGGGTTGAACCGGGGGTCAAGGCCCTGCTCGAGTCTGCCGCCGGTCGGCTGGCCGACCAGGGGGTCCGCCTCGACACCCAGGCGCGGCCCGATTTTTCTCTGGAAAAAATCGCCACCACGTTTCAGGCCCTGCTGCAGGTCGCGCTGTCGGGCGGCGTTCCCCGCGACAAAATCGAGCTGTACGCGACCGCGTCGGGCGACACGAGTATTGACCGCACCCGGCGGTTCATGGCCATGCGTCACCGCGAGTGGCTGAGCTATAACGAGCGGCGCATGCAGCTGCGCAAGCGCTGGGAAGAGTTTTTCCAGAACTGGGACGCCCTGCTGCTGCCGGTCATGCCGTGTGCTGCCATCCCGCACGATCATTCCGAGCCCCAGGCCGGACGCACCGCCACGGTTGACGGCCAGGCGTATCCGTACTGGGATCTGATCACCTGGATGGCGCCGGCGGGTGCCTGTTACCTGCCGGTGACGGTTGTCCCGGTCGGGTGTCTGGACAACGGCCTGCCGGTCGGCGTGCAGATTGTCGCTCCCTATCTGGAGGATCGGACCAGCCTGGACCTGGCCAGGCATGTGTTGGCGCTGACGGGCGGCTGTCCCCGTCCGGCGGGGTTCTGAGACGGCGTTCAACACGGAGCAGGCATGGCCGGCTCGATTCTCGATCATCCGATTATTGCGAGTCGGTATTTTTTCCCCCAGCCCGCGACTCTTGCCGAACCCTACTGGGTCACAGCGGCCGATGGGAGCCGGCTGGCGTGCAGCTATTCCCCGGTCCATCCCGAGGCCAAGACGGTGGTGTATTTCCACGGCAACGGAGAGGTGGTGGCCGATTATCTGCCCGGCTTTGCCCAGTGGTTCAACCGGGCCGGCTACAACCTCCTGCTGGCCGAATACCGTGGCTATGGCATGTCGAGCGGCACGCCCGCGCTGGCCGGCATGCTGGACGATGTGGTGCCGATTATTGACAGTCTTGAGACGCCGGACGAAAAGCTGGTCCTGTTCGGCCGTTCGATCGGCTCCTTGTACGCCACACATGGAGCTGCCCAGCGTCCAAAAATCGGCGGCCTGATTATCGAGAGCGGTGTGGCCGACCTGGCCCAGCGGTTTTTCCTGCGGGTTCAGGCCCAGGAACTCGGCGTGTCGGCGGCCGAGGTGACGGATGCGCTCAACACCGCTTTTGATTACCGCCGTAAACTCGGCGTCTTTGCGGGAAAGACCCTGGTCCTCCACGCCCGTTTTGACGAGTTGATCGGCAGCGAACATGCCGAAATGCTGCACGCCGCAGCTCGGGAACCAAAACAGCTCACGATCTTTGCCCAGGGCGGCCATAACGACATTTTCTACCGCAATCAGGCCGAATACCAACGGCTGGTCGAAGCCTTTCTCAAAACCGTCTAGCCTGTCGTGTGACGTGCTCAGAAGGCGGTGCAGTGCGTTGTGGTGGGAGGAGTCCGCTCACAGGCCAGCGAATCGGTGACTCCCGAGGCGAGCAGGGCGCAGGCGTTGGTGATTGCCGCTCTGAGCGCTTCCATTTCGCTCGCTCCGTCAACCGTCCGGCAGTCTTGTGCCCCCCGGAACTGCATGCACACCTCGCACCGATAGCCGCCAACCTGAAAGCTGGAATACACCACCAGGGCGATCAGGGCGATCAGGGCTGCCGCCGCTATCCAGGTCGTCTTTTTCATACTAGGCTCTATTCTAGCCTGGGTGACGCAACACATAAACACGCCCATATGAAAGAGGAACCTTCGCATGAACTGGATCTGGCTCGGACTCGTTGTCGTGTCTGTCATCGCGGCCGCCTTTAACGGCACGATGGCAGCCGTGACCACGGCCTCAATAGACTCGGCCAAGTCGGCCGTCAGCCTGGCCCTGGGTCTGGTCGGGGTGATGGCCTTTTGGCTGGGCCTGATGCGGATTGTCCAGGAGGGAGGCTTGCTGCATACGCTCGCCCGGGCCTTGCGGCCGCTGATGGTGCGACTGTTTCCCGATGTCCCGGCCGAGCACCCGGCCATGAGTGCGATGATCATGAACATGGCCTCAAACATGCTGGGGCTGGGCAATGCGGCCACTCCCTTCGGCATCAAGGCCATGCAGGAGTTGGACCGGCTCAACTCTCAGCCCGGCGTTGCTACCAACGCCATGGCGCTTTTTCTGGCGATCAACACCTCAAGTCTGGCGCTGGCACCGCTGGGGGTGATTGCGCTGCGCGCCTCGCTGGGCTCAAACGATGCGGCCGGCATCTGGCTGCCGACCCTGTTTGCTACCTCGCTCTCGACCCTGGTCGGCATTGCGGCTGCAAAACTCTTGCAGCGGGCCGTGCCGGTCGGACCGGCGGCGGGCTCGTCCGCGACCACCGTCTCCGGCCCGAACCAAGCTATGCCGCTCCCGGATCAGGATGATCTCGGCGCCGACCGACCGACCTCGCGGCCGGGCTGTCTTGCCGCCCTGGCCACGCTGGCCGCGTTGGGCCTTGGCTTTGTGCTGCATCTCCGGGCCAGCCTCGCCACCGGCCTGTCGGTCGGGGAGGTACTGCGGGATGCCGTCTCCACCTGGCTGCTGCCGGTCCTGATCGTGTTGATGCTGGTGTATGGCATGGCCAAAAGGGTGGCCGTGTATGACGCCATGATTACCGGCGCGAAAGAGGGCTTTCAGGTCGCGCTCAGGATCATTCCGTTTTTGGTCGCCATTATCGTTGCGGCCGGCATGTTCCGGGCCTCGGGCCTGCTCGACGCTATTATTGCCGTTGTCGGCCCGGGGCTCAGCCTGATCGGCTTTCCGGCCGAAGCCCTGCCCATGGCCCTGCTGCGTCCGCTGTCTGGCTCTGGCGCCTACGGCATTATGGCCGAGATCATACAGGCCGAGGGGCCGGACAGTCTGGTCGGCTATCTGGTGTCTACGCTTCAGGGCAGTACCGAGACAACGTTCTATGTTTTGGCCGTCTACTTTGGCGCCGTCGGCGTCACGCGGGTGCGTCACGCCCTGGCCGCCGGTCTGACGGCCGACCTGGCCGGCATTATCGGGGCGCTTGTGGCGGTGCGTTGGCTGGTGGGCTGAGACGCCGCGCCGCTTGACACCGGCCGGGAAGAGAGGATCGTGCGCCTTGCCTGACCCAAGCCCCTGGCTGTATTACGCCGTCGGGGCTGTCGCAACGCTTATCATCGGGATTGGTAAAGCCGGCTTCGGCGGTGGGGTTGGTCTTGTGGCCGTTCCCCTGTTGGCCCTGGTGCTGCCCATTGACACGGTCCTCGGCGTGCTGCTGCCGCTGCTTATCGTCGGTGACATCCTCAGCATCGGTCACCACTGGGGCCGCCAGTCGCGCCCCCACGTCCGTTGGCTGGGAGCGGGCTCAGTCTGCGGCTTCTGTCTGGGGGCGGTCCTGCTGAGCTATTTGCGCTACAGCCCCAATTTCATTCCTCTGCTCACCCTGAGCGTGGGCGGCATCTGTCTGGGGTTTATCGGCCTTCAGGTCTACCGGCTGGTGGGTGGCAGGCTGACGCGCTTTCCTGACCATCCGGTTGCCGGCGGCTCGGTCGGGCTGCTGGCCGCCTTTGTCTCGACTCTGGCTCATGCGGCCGGTCCGCTGGTGAGTTTGTATCTGCTCGAACAGCGGCTGGACAAATACCAGATCGTGGCGACCAATCTGGTGGTCTTTTTTGGGGTCAATCTGGCCAAGCTGGCCACCTATGTCGGACTCGGCTTGATCAACGCAGCCAGCCTGGTCGAGTCGCTGATTTTTTTGCCGTGTGTGCCAATCGGCACCGTTCTCGGTGCCAGGCTGCACGCCAGTATCCCAGAGCGGCCGTTTATGGCGGTCTTGTACATTGGCGCGGCGCTGGCGGCCGCCCGCCTGATCTATGGGACGCTCTGATATGCCGGTGGAATGCGAACGCGGACATGTATGACATCAACCTATGGCGAAAATAAGGCGAAAATGCTAGGCTGCCTGGCATATGGAAAGACATTCCACCAGTCGGCTCAAGGGGCGTGGCACGCCCCGCAATCCGACCAATCGCTTTGAGACCATAAGCTACCAACCTGATCCTGCCGATCCTGATGGGCTGGATTCAGGACCGGACCAGCCCAGTCCGAAAACCCGCCTGCTGCGTGACCCCTCGCGGACCATCCTCAGCTACAACACCAGCCCGGATGTCGGCTTTCGGGTCAGCCTCAACCCCTACCGCGGCTGTGAGCACGGCTGCATCTACTGTTACGCCCGACCGACCCATGAGTGGCTCGGACTGTCTGCCGGGCTGGACTTTGAAACGAATCTGCTGGTCAAACACGACGCGCCCCAGCTGCTGGATAAGGCTCTGGCCGCACCGTCCTGGCAGCCCCAGCCGATCTTTTTCAGCGGCATCACCGACGCCTACCAGCCGGTCGAGCGCCGGCTTGAGCTGACCCGGAGTTGCCTCAGGGTGCTGGCCGCCTATCGCAATCCGGTCAGCATTGTGACCAAGAGTGGTCTGGTGAGCCGCGACCGTGACCTGCTGGCTCAACTGGCCGAAGATCGGGCCATCCTGGTGTGTCTATCGCTGACCACGCTGAACGCCGAGCTGGCCCGGCGTCTCGAACCGCGGGCCTCGACCCCGACGCGTCGTCTGGCCGCCATTACCGCGCTGGCCGAGGCCGGCATTCCGGTTGGGGTGATGATCGCCCCGATCATCCCCGGGCTGACCGACCACGAGATTCCGGCTCTGCTCAAGGCTGGCGCCGAGGCTGGGGCGCAGTTTGCCGGCCATACCATTGTGCGGCTGCCGTATGGCGTGGCTGAACTCTTCGGCCAGTGGCTGGAAGACCACTATCCCGAGCGGAAAAACGCTGTCTTGAACCGGATTCGCTCAATACGGCGCGGAAAGCTGAACGACGCGCGGTGGAAGACCCGGATGCGGGGGGAGGGGGTGGTGGCCGAGCCGATTCATGGCCTGTTCAGCGTCATGAGCCGCAAAGCCGGCCTCGACCGCCCCTTTCCCCAGCTGTCCAGCGCCGCCTTTCGGCGGCCCGGTCAGGCGCGTCAGCTGGCTCTGTTTTCGACGAGACAGAAAACCTGAGCTATCGCAGTTTCACCAGGGCGGCGACTCAGGAGTTCAGGGCGTGAAATCCACCTGCAGGTTGGCGTACACCTCATTCGCACTGCGGACCAGCTCCCACGGGACGCCGGGCGCCTCGCGGTCATTGCTGTGCATGACCAGGGGCAGAGCCTGACCGGCCGGCGGCTGGGGCTCGACAAACACCAGGGTCCCGGCCGCGCTGAGCTGGGGTTGGTCAAAGGCGATAAACCGGTCGCGGTCCCAGACGCTGTCCTGCATGGTCAGAGTCAGCAGGCTTGTCTGGCCCGGCTGGATCAGGCCGCTGGGCTGGACGTCCATGAGCAGCGCTCTACCCTCGGGATCGGGATATGCTCCCAGGCTGTCCCGGTTGACAAAAGACAGATAGCTGGTGGTGAATTTTCGCAGCAGCACGGGGGAGTCGGCCAGATTCGTTACCTCGACCTGTACGCGTAGAGCCCGGCTGGTCGGCTGGTAGCGCATCTCCTTGATCGTCGTCTGCACGGCCCCGGGCAGAGGCTGGGAGTCCGGCAGATTCCACTCTCTGGGGGTCTGATGCGGAATGGTCGGCGGCATGTTGGCGTTGGTGGTCCACAGGCCACCGATCAGCACGGCTGCCAGGGCTGCACCGAAGACCCCCGCGACCCTTTTATCCCGCCGGCTGAACTGTTCCTCATCCACCCCTTCGAGCAGCAGCATGTGGCGGACCAGGAGCGGTTTTGTCGCCCAATAGACCAGCCAGGCCACACCCAGCAGGCCAAAAGCCAGATGCCAACCCAGAATCCGGCCAAAGCCGAAGTGTTCCAGATCAATCGTCTCGCCGGTGGCCGACAGCCGGACCTGGTAGCTCGGCGGGCTGTCGCCGGGCTCGACCTCGATCCACTTGGCCGGACCGACCAGGCCGCCCGTGCCGGCCAGGTTGATCATGGGGTGGACGTGGTAGCGTCCGGGCTGGCGGGCCTGGAGCACGAGCCGAAAATCGTACAGTCGGCCGATCTCGATATGAAAGGCGTTCTGGATGAAGCGGCCGTTGATCCAGCGCTCTTTGGTCGCCAGCTTGGGACCCGGCACCAGAATCCCGATCCAGCTGAGTTCCGGCTCGGGCAGGATCCGGGGCCAGGATTCCATCATGCGGAATTTTCCGCTGAGGGTCATGGTTTCGTTGACCTTGAGCCGGTCGTGGGAGAAGCTGACGTTGAAAAATGCCAGGCCGCGCATGCGCACAAAGGGTTCCAGATTGTGCTCGCCGTGGGCGGACAGCGGCGTCGGTGTGCCGATCAGCAGGCTCAGCCCCAGGGCGGCTGCGATCCAGATGCGTGCAACGCTGGCCATGTCTGCCTGCTCGTCCGGGCTGTCAGGTCTGTTTGAGGATTTTTCTGGTCGGCAGCACGCCCAGGGCATGGCCCAGCAGGATGCCGAGCCAGTAGACCAGGGTACAGGTGACGCCGGCCATGAACACGCTGATCCAGATCCGCTGGCCCAGAAAGGATTGCAGGGTGCCAACGTCGATCCGACGCAGATACTCGGGCGTTTGAGGCCGGATGAAGTAGTAGCCCATCAGATCGGCGACCGTAAAGGTCTTGCCGAACAGGCTCAGGGGTTGCAGAAACGGCATCAGCATGAGCCAGTTGACCGCGTAGAACAGAAAGCCCCACAGAAAACCGCCAATCAGGCTGGTGACCAGATAGCTCCGGCTCCAGAACAGGGTCAGGTCGAGAATCATGGCCAGCGGGATGGTGGTCGATGGCCAGACAAAATTGAGCGGGTAGTCCTCCAGGCCGTGAAAGCTGAACACCCGGCTGAGCCACGCCCCGATCAGAACGAAGACCGCGGCAAAGGTCGCGCCCAGGGGCAGCCGCAGATAGTGCCAGGCCAGGTAATGGCCGACCGAGGTGACCAGCAGGGCCGAGGCCGGCCCGACGATCGGCCACCACAGTTTGTCTTTCCAGTCAACCCAGAAGTCCCAGTCGCCAAAGTACAACATCCGGCTGACGTGGGGGATGACGGTAAAAAAGCCGACCAGGGCGAGGATCAGCATCAGGTCGAAGATCTTCGCCTCTTTCATCCGGCCCAGGGCGGTGATGTCCTGCGCGTTCATGCCAGCCGTCCGGCGACCGATACGGGACTAGGCCCGGGCAGACCGCTCTTCCGACACGTCGTCTGCGGCCGCCTGCTCGGCCATGGCCTTCAGGTTCTTGAAGATATGCGGCACGGTCATGAACAGCAGGGCAAAGCCGGCAAAAAAGAAATACGTCGCCCAGGCGAACGGGAAATGGTAGGGCTGGACGAACAGCTCTTCGGTGATCCAGCTGGAGTGGCCGAGTTCGTTAAAACTGACATTGGCCAGGAGCAGCCAGGCGCCGGCCGGGAAGAGCAGGTAGGAGATCGGCAGGCCCTTGCCGTTCTCCCCCACGTACAAATAGTGCAGCCGTTTATAGGCGTACCATGAACTCAGCCCGGTCATGATGATGAGCATCGGAAAAGTGAAGAAAAACAGGGGGATATGGCTCGGAGTAAAAGCCGTATCGCGGACCACGATCTGGTGCCAGGAGGCGTCTTGCTCGGCAAAATAGCTCACCCCAAAACCGAACATGGCGGCCACCACCACCGTTGCCCACAGCTTGCCGATATGGCTCAGTTCATGCTGAGCCAGAATGCGGTGGTGTTCCCGGCGCTGGGCTTCACACACCTGGCAGGGCTTGCGGTAAGCCATCCAGCCCAGCAAGCCGACCACGGCCAGAATGCCGAATTCGAGATACAGCAGACCCATCCAGTAGGTGGCAAACTCGGGCGTTGTGGCGTCCATGCCGACCGGAAACCACCACGCCTCCTGCCACAGCCGAATGCTGAGCTGGGCCAGCAGACCCAGGCTGACGCAGATGACCAGAAAGCGGACATACGGGATCTCTTCCCGAATCTCTTTGTGGCGAGCAAACATGGTGTCAACCCTCCTTGAACGCACACTGCCTGCCGTGTGTGTAGCACAGGCAGGTAGAGGAGAACAGCGGAAGTCGGGGCGGGTGTGAAACCTGCCCCCTATCGCTCAGGCGCTGAGCGGGTCTGCGGCGCTGACCGTATACTTCTTGGCCTCAACCGGGCCGGCCACCAGCCGGGGAATGGCCTTGATGAAGGTGGCCATGTGGTCGGTCTGCATATGCCGGGCGAGGGCTTCCTCAGACTCCCACTCCTCAAACACACGTATGAGGTTGGGATCGGCCAGATCGGCGTAGAACTGGTAGAACAGACACCCGTCTTCGGCCTGGGTGGCTTTTGCCATGTCAAGCGCCAGTTGGACGGCCTCGTCACGACTTTCGGCCTTGATCGGAATAGTTCCTGAAACAACAAGCATGTGCGTCCTCCCTGAGTACGATGTTGCCGCGATTATCGCAGCCCCGTCGGCCCGATGCAAACGCACGTGTTGGCGAGTTCCCAAGCGCGGTGTACACTGCGCCTGTCCGATTTTTGCCGTCCACCTGGAGGAGATATGAAAGAGTTTCGCAGTCTCTTGTACGAGAGTCCGGCGCCGCATGTGGCTCGGATCGTCCTCAACCGCCCCGAGACCCGCAACGCCCAGGATACCCGTCTGCTGTACGAGCTGAACCAGGCCTTTGATACGGCCGCCCAGGATGACGAGGTCAAGGTGATTATCCTGGCCGCCAACGGTCCCCACTTTTCGTCCGGCCACGATCTGCGCGAACCCAGGGCCTCCGAGGCTATGGCCGAGTTTGACACGGTCGGCACCTGGTGCGGCTTCACCTGTGCCGGCGCCGAAGCCCAGATGGCGCGCGAAAAGGAAATCTATCTGGGCTTTTGTGAACGCTGGCGCAATATCCCCAAACCGACCATCGCCGTGGTCCAGGGCAAGTGTATCGCCGGTGGCCTGATGCTGATCTGGCCCTGCGACATCATCATTGCCAGCGAGGACGCTCAGTTTGTCGATCCGACGGTCAGCTTTGGGGTAGACGGGGTCGAGTATTTCGCCCACCCGTGGGAGATGGGACCGCGCAAAGCCAAAGAATTGCTGTTTACCTCC
Source organism: Desulfurellaceae bacterium (assembly GCA_021296095.1). Classification (NCBI taxonomy): domain Bacteria; kingdom Pseudomonadati; phylum Campylobacterota; class Desulfurellia; order Desulfurellales; family Desulfurellaceae; species Desulfurellaceae bacterium. The sequence goes on from JAGWBB010000024.1 coordinate 23,852, forward strand.
GACTGGCTGTCGGCCCACGAGGCCAAAAGCATCGGCATGGTCAATCGGGTCGTGCCGCGTGAGCAGCTCGAACACGCCGCGCTGGAGATGGCGGCCAAAATTACCCCCAAGCCGCTGTTTGCCCTCAAGCTGACCAAGGAGGCGGTGAACGCGGCCGAAGATGCCCAGGGACGGGTGGCGGCCATGCAGACCTCATTCTCGCTGCACCAGCTGGCCCATACCCATAATCTGCACGTCCACGGCATGCTGATCGATCCGAGCGGCCTGCCGCCGGATACGGCCAAGGCGCTGCGGGCCAAAACCGACCAGAAAGCGAGCTAGGCATGCAATATCGTACACTTGGCAAGACCGGCCTGCGGGTTTCGGAAGTCACCCTCGGCGGTGGTGGCATCGGCATGGTGTGGGGCGAGACGACCGAGGAAGAATGTCTGGCGACCGTCAAAGCCGCAGTTGCCGCCGGCATCAACACGATTGATGTGGCTCCCGTCTACGGCAAGGGCACAGCCGAAGAGATTGTCGGCCGGGTCTTGCCCGAACTGGACGAGAGACCACTCATCGCCACCAAGGTCTTTCTCCAGCCTCGGGAACGGACCGATCTGGCCGGCGCCATTCGGCGTTCTGTAGAGGCCAGCCTGAGCCGTCTGGGCTGCGAGCGGATCGATATCTTCCAGCTGCACAACCAGATCGAGCCTGAGGAACCCAGCGCTCCGCTACGGCTCAGCCTGGACGAGATCCGCCGGCCGAATGGGGTGCTCGACACCTTACAACAGCTCAAGGACGAGGGCGTGGTCGGCGCCATCGGCTTCACCGGCATTGCCCGCCATGACGTGATCCAGGACCTGCTGTCCGAGGCCCGTTTGGAAACGGTCCAGCTGGTGACGAACATCCTGAACTCCGAGGGCGAGATGGGCGCGGCCGGTGACGGCGCCTACCGGGATCATCTCAAAATGGTGTGGGTCGCCCAGGCCAATGGGCTGGGGGTGTTTGGCATCCGACCGTTTGCCGCCGGCTCACTGACCGACGCCATCGACCGCTCCCTGCCCGACGACCACCCGGTCGCCGTCGACTTTGCCCTGGCCCATAGCGAACTCGGCTTTCTGACCGACCGGGACTCGCTGGCCGTGGCGGCTATGCGTTATGCGCTCAGTCTGCCCGGCGTCAGCACGGTTGTGACCGGAGCCAAAAATCGGGCCGAGTTGGCCGAGGCGATTGCCGCCACCCAGGCCGGGCCGCTTTCGACCGAGGTCATGGAGCGGATTGCCGAGCTGCAACAGACGGTCTTGAAACGCCCCGCTTGAGGCTGTCCCCGGCTCAGACAAAGGCCGGCATCACCTTGGTGGCGAAAAGCTCCAGCGAACGCTGGGACTGCTGCTGGCTCAGGCTGCCCCAGGCAAAGGCCAGGGTCGGGTAGTTGCAGCCGGTATCTTCGCACAGCCGGGCCAACTGGTCCTGGACCGACGCCGGCGAACCCACGATTGCTACGTCCAGCTTACGGGCGACCGACAACTCGGGCGTAAAAAAGATGTGGACCGTGCCGAAGTCTTTCCACAGCTTCATGATGTTGTCGTAGAACTTTTGATAGGCCGGGCCGGCAATCGCCTCGGCTTCCGCATCGGTTTCGGCCACATAGATGTGGCGCAGGGCGCCGATAATGGGCGCGTCGATATGCGGGTTGAGATTGTTCGGATCATCACGATGCTGGCTCCACAGCTCGCGATAGTGGGCGACCATCTCTTTCAGACCCGGGTTCGGACCACCGCCGACCATGTGCATGCCACGCTCGGCCGCAAACTGGAGGCTGCGGGGGCTGGTCACCCCGTGCCAGAAGGGCGGGTTGGGGGTCTGCTGGGGGTGGAGTTCGAGAGGCACGTCGGTGCAGTCATAGTATTTGCCGGTGTATGACAGGCGCTCGCCCCGCAGGCCGGCCACCACCACTTCGAGGGCTTCCTTGAACATGGCCTGCGACTGGAGAAACGGCACCTCAAAATAGGCCAGCTCGTAGGGCGAGACCCCTCGTCCGACCCCGATTTCGAGCCGGCCGTTGCTCAGATGGTCGAGCATGCACAGCTCTTCGACGAGACGCAGCGGGTGATACAGCGGCAGCAGGTACAGCAGGGGGCCGAGGCGAATCCGTTGGGTGCACTGGGCTGCGGCGGCCAGAAACACGTTTGGCGAGGGGGCCATGCCGAGCGGCGTGGCGTGATGCTCGGCCGGGTGGTAGGCGTAGATGCCCGCCTCGTCGGCCATTTTCAGCAGTTCGAGCCGGCCGCTATAAAACTGGTGCAGCGGTTCCTGGCGGCGCTCCAGATGATCGAAAAAACCAAAGGCAATCTGACTCATGACCGCTCCTTCTCGGCTTAGTCTGCTCCTGGCCTGCTTTTACACCCGGGCTTTCCAGCCGCCCTGGGCGACAATGCCGGACGCCTGGGGCAGGACCTGCTCGCTGAACTGCTGCATCTGCTCTTCGAGTTCCTGGCGCTGACCCGACGGACAATCGAAAAAACACACGATCAGCGAATAGCCGGCCCGGGCAAAACGCTCCAGATCGGTCAGGATCTGGTCTGGCGTGCCGGTGCAGATACGACGGGGATTGGCCCGTGCCTGCGGATTGTCAGCTGCGGTCAGCCGGGCTGAGCTGACGCCGATCATGGCAAACTCGGCCGGGTCTTTGCGCTGGCCCTCGAGCTCACGACGGATGACCTCCTGGGCCTTGGCGTAACGGCTTGGCTCGGCGTGCGAGTCCAGAAAAATGGGATAGAAGCCGTTGCACAGGCGCGCCGCTCGGCGGGCGCCGGCCACGGTCACCCCGCCATAAATAATCGGCGGGGTAGGGCGCTGAACGGGTTTGGGGTCCATCGACACCGCGTCAAAGCGGTAGAACTGGCCCTGGAAGCCGACCGCCTCGTCAGCCCAGGCGCGTTTATAGACCTCAATGCACTCCTCGGTCTGGGCCGCGCGCTTGGCATACTCAAGGCCGAGGGCGTCAAACTCCTCCTGCATCCAGCCGGCCCCGACGCCAAACAACAGCCGGCCGCTCGACAGCTGGTCGATAGTCGCAAACTGGCGCGCGTCGCTCAGCGGGTTGCGGTAGGGCGCGATCAGCACGCTGGTGCCGAGCTTGAGGCGGCTGGTGCTGACCGCCGCCGCGCCCATGACGACTGCGGCGTCGAGCATGGTGTGCCGCGACTCATAGGCGCGCGTGCCCGAGGCGTTGGCCACATGGGCGCTGGTCGAGGCCATCGGCATGCACACATGGTCGGGGAACCACATCGAGTGATAGCCGAGGCGTTCGGCCAGCTGGGCGGTCTGGACCGGCTGCATATCCTCGGCGCTGATCGAACGGGCCAGAAAGTTCACTTCGTCCCGATAGCCGAAGCCATGGGTGGTGGCGTAGAGACCGATATCCATATCTTTTCTCTCCCGTTCGCTCCCGTAGCACCGGGCGCTCGGTGCGGTCAAGGGCAGACCCGGTCGGGCGGTGTCGCCAGGCAGAGAGTCTCGAACCGCAGGCAGTATACTCCATGACAGAAGCAGTATACTGAAAGAGAGGGCGCCTTCTCCCGATGAAGTAAAAGCTCACCATCACCATCGACGCCGACCTCCTCCCGCGTGCCAAGCGCTAGGCCCGGTCCCGGGGCGTGTCGCTGTCGGCGCTTATTGAGCAGGCGCTGAGGGAAGTGGCGGGCGAGCACGCGCCGTCCTTCGCTGCACGCTGGCGGGGCAAGTTTCAGGCCGCCGAGCGAGACGACCCCCGGTACGACGCCCTGGCGAAGAAGTACCTGCAATGATCCTCCTGGATACGGATATTCTCGTCGCCATTGCTCTCGACCGGCACCCGCACGCCGGCCCGGCGGCGGACCTTATCGTCGCGCCGTCGCATGGTGGGGGCAGTGCCGGGGATTTTCTCTTCGACTTGACCCGCTTCGTGCCGGTGGCCGCGACCAGCACTGAGGCTTTCCGTCACGCAGCGGCGCTACCGATAGCGGACTTCGAGGACGCGCTGCAGGTGGCGGCCGCGCGGGCCTGCGGCGCGCGGTTCATCGTCGCGCGGAATGTCCGGGACTAGGCGCGCGCCCCCATCCGTGCGGTGGAGCCCCAGACGGGCCCTCAGTGATCTGGTCTGACGCGTGGCGGTGCGCCCCAGCTCCCTCTGGCGCGTTTCCTGTCCTCTGTCCGAGGAAAGGGAGGAGGCGTGGGGAACGACGTGACTTGAACCTGCCCGAAGCTTGACACATCACCTCTTATCGGACGGGAGAACTGCGCTCTGCGGGGCGCGGCCGCAGCCCGTCACAAACCCGCAGCAGCAGGGAGAGGGCCTCCGCCTGAGCCGTGGCTACATCGTCGGCATAGACGATGTGGCGCGCCAACTCAAAGAGCATCGCCCACAGCAGCTGCATCAACGGCTTGAGCGGTAGCGGGGCGAGCAGGCCCTCGGCCATTAACGGCTCCAGCGCCTGGCGGAACTGCTCCAGACCCGGCCCCGTCTGTTGCAGGGCGGCCCGGCCGAGTACGGCTGGGCCATCCAGATAGAGAATCGCCGTACGCGCGGGTCGGCGGCCCGTTCCACAAACGCCTGGCACGCCGTCACTACCTCCCGCTGCCAGAGATCCCCCTCCGCGTCCTGGATGCGCGCCACTATGAAGTGGGAAAATGCGAGATTCTCTTCCTCATAGACGGCTTGGAAGAGCGCGACTTTGTCGGGAAAGTGATATTGTAGCGCGCCCTGGCTCCGCTTAGCGCGCCGTGCTATTGCTACGGCCGAGGTGGCGGCATACCCCTGCGTGGCAAACAACTCCTGGGCTGCGTGGAGCAGAGCCCGGCGCGTCAATTCCGACCGGTCGGCGTGGGAGATGCGGGCGGCCATCTCTCCTCCTCTCCATTACTAGATGCCCCTTGAAAGGCCCTTGTATCTTGGAAGATCAGGAAGCGGCGTGTCAAATCGCGCCGGTCTCCAAGCTTGACACTTTGGGCGTTATCAGTCGCCGGCCGATCAACACAGACGAATGTGAAATTTCGATGAAATGTGGCCCCCAGCAGCGCCGCGCGTTCCCCATCTTGGAACGTTGACACGTTGACCCTTATCAGTCGGCGTAGCCCGAGCGGGCCGTTGGAGCCCCGAATGGCGGGCGGGAAGCCAGGCAGGCGACTCAGGACTTCCCGACCGCGGCGCTAGTCCTCTGGAACTGAAGTTCAGATCATTATATAGGTTCCATCGAAATTGGCCATTTGGAGGTGATGCTGATGGGCCGCGGCGTTGGCCGCCCGGTGGCGGCGGTGGTGCTCAGCGAGGAAGAACGGGCGTATCTTGAGCGCCAGGTGCGCCGGCACCGGATCGCGCGCTTACTGGCGGAGCGCTGCCGCCTGATCCTGCGCTGCGCCGAGGGCCTTCCGAACAAGGTCGTCGCAGCGGAGCTCGGGGTGCATGAGCATACGGTCGGGAAGTGGCGGCGCCGCTTCGTGAAGAACCGCGTCGAAGGCTTATGGGACGAGCCGCGGCCGGGCCGGCCGCGGACCATAGCGGATGCCGAGGTGGCCCGAGTCATCGAGCGGACGCTCACTGCCACGCCGGCCGATGCGACCCATTGGTCCCTCCGCTCAATGGCGAAGGCGAGTGGCCTCTCCCACACGACGATTCGCCGGATCTGGACGGCCTTCGGCTTACAGCCCCACCGCTCGCAGACGTTTCACCTCTCCGGCGATCCGCTGTTCGTCGAGAAAGTCCGCGACATCATCGGGCTCTATCTATCTCCCCCGGACCGGGCGGTGGTGCTCTGTGTTGACGAAAAGAGGCAGAGCCAGGTCCTCGACCGTGAGCAGCCTGTGTTGCCAATGCTGCCGGGCATGGCCGAGCGCCGCACCCATACCTATGTCCGGCATGGCACGACCTCACCGCTCGCGGCCCTTGATGTCGCCACGGGCTTCGTCATTGGCAAGTGCTACAGGCGGCATCGAGCCCGGAAGTTCCTCGCCTTCCTGAAGGAGATTGATGCCCGCGTCCCCGCGAACCTCGCCATCCACATCATCATGGACAACTACGCCACCCACAAGACCGCCGCGGTCAAGGCATGGCTGGCGCGGCGGCCGCACTGCCATGTCCACTTCACGCCGACCTCTGCCTCTTGGATCAATCAAGGCGAACGCTGGTTCGCCGAACTGACGCGCAAGCAGCTCCGCCGGGGCGTGCATACCTCGACGAGCCAGCTGGAGGCGGACATCCGCGCTTTTATCGCCACCCACAACGCCGCCCCGAAGCCCTTCAAATGGACAAAGTCTGCCGACGAGATCCTCGCTGCCGTCAAACGGTTCTGTCACCGGGGTGAGCACCACTTATGCCACGAACTTTAGATTCGGGTTACTAGGCTTCGCTCGCGGCTTGGGTGCGGCGCGCAGTGGAGAGGTTACGGCGGCGTGCAAGGATGTGGAGCGATTGCAGGCGCTTAAGGACGTGATAACGGCAGCCAAGATCGGCTACTGGGCGAGCCAGACGGACTTTCAAATCAAGACGATTCATGCCTGGATCGCGCTGGCGGAGAAGCGCGATGAGGAAGCGATTCAGTTAATGCGCACCGCCGCCGAAGCAGAAGAAGCCAGTGACAAAGCGCCGGTGACTCCGGGGAATGTTGTCCCTTTACGGGGACTGCTGGGCGAGATGCTCTTAGCGCTCAACCAACCAGCGCAAGCGTTCACCGAATTCGAGCGCTCCTTGCAACGTGACCCCAACCGTTTCCGAGTCGTGTACAGTGCCAGTCGCGCTGCCGAAGCAGCAGGCAACCGCCAGGCGGCCCGCGAGCATTACGCCAAGTTGCAGACGTTGACCGCTGATCATGATACCGAACGTCCGGAACTCGCGCAGGCCACCGCATTTTTGGCAAAGCCATGATCATGAGTGGCCCAGATCGTGGAGCAATCGGGTTCTGGATGGGGCGACATCGAGGAATAGACGCAGGCGCGCTTCTTCAGCCTCCATCCCGCCACCGTCTCGCGTCTGATGGCGCGGGAACGAAGAGAAGCGTAATGCGGAGCCTAACGGCGCGCCTGCGGTATCGCCCCGTGAAGGGACTACGGAAGTCTGTGGGAGTCGTCAGCGTTACCGTCGTACTTGTGTTTGCGCTCGGCGCGATGAGCATCGCCCACTCGTTTTGGGACCCTGAAAAAGAGTCCTCTGGAGGGGCATTCAAGGGATTCCAAGTGCAGAATCCCTTGTTCCATCCGGGCATGGTGGACTTTCATCAACGGGTGAACGACGGTGGCGAGACGACGAATCTCGCGCTGTGGACTCCGGTCTTTCGCGGCGGTGGGTCACCCCTCACCTATGGGGGCGGATTCCTTCGTGCGTTGGCCGCAGCTCCAGACGCGGGCGATCTCATTCTCGCTGCTCAGACTGTCAGTGGCACGGGAGTGGCGGCGTGGGAAGCCCAGGGTGAATACCGTCTCCCCACCGGCGTCCTGCTTCCTGGCTCGCTTGGGGTTGGTGGCGGCTATGTCTCACAAGATCGCTTCGGCCCCGATATGTGGTTTACCAAGCTCTCGTATCGCGACGCACTGGAGGATGGGTGGCAAACGATTGCCTCGGTACAACTCCAAGAGGTTGGGCAGAGAACCTCGCCTGGTGGCTATCTCGCCCTGTACAACTCTCGCCTGATGTTCACGGGCGGCACGGACGGTGAGCAATGGCGGACTACGGTAGGCTATGTTCACCCTGCGACTGGAGGACTATTCCGTCCGGCATTTGAATTCTTCTACGTGGATGAGGCGATTGGCGTTGGCACTGGTGGGAAGTTCCTGTTGGCGACCGCGACGCTTGGCTACAAAGGGTGGGGCTTTCTCAGCCACGACAGCCGACTTGGTCGAGCCTTAGGCCCTCAAGGACTGGCATTCACCAACCCCAACGGATTTCTGCAACCCATGTGGAATCGTTTGTTCGACGTGACCGAGGTGGGGGGACTGCTGAATGGCCGCGTGACGGAGATCCGCGACGTGGCTGGAATCACCAACCGCGAGTGGTAACTGATTGGGTTTCCGTTCCAGTTCGCTTCGGGAAGAAGCTGGTACGACTGGCTTTTCATTGGCGGTGGCCTTTGTCAGATGACGAGACAGCCGGATGCGCCCTATCTCATCGGTGGGGCGATTGGCCAACTCGGAGCGGTTCGTATCTTAGTGGGATTTTGAGAGGGACGAAGCCCGGCTTCTCCTGACTGGCCAATATTTTCTTTAGGTTCCTCTTTTACTTTATCGAGAGCACGAGGCAATGGCTGAAAATTCCTGTGATGCTGTTGGTCAACATTCGCCAAACCGTAGGTTTCTGTACAAATGCCCCCGCTGGTCCATGAGGGGCCGCAGGGCAGTACTCCGCGTGCGGGCGTGGGGCTGCTGCGGGGGTGGGCCTTCTCGGCGGCCGGGGAAGCAATCAGCACGGCGACGGTAGTGCGGCTGGGGAGTGCGACCTATGCCGATCAGTTCGATCTGAGCGGAGCGACGGCGGAGATTGTGGGTGAGGAGCTAATCCTCTGGGACTGAAGATTGACACTTCCCCCCTTATCAGATAGAGCGCCCGGGAGTCTTTGCCCGAGGGCGGGACCAAGAGCGGGCGGAGTGCGCCTCTTGAGAAGGGAGCCGGCCACGACCAGCAGTATCAGCCGACCGCTCGGCGCTAACACGGACGGCCCAAAAAAGTGAGACTGGAAGCCAAAGCAGGATGATGTGCTTTTGGGGGGTAGGTAAGTGCTTCATAGCACGGGGTTTTACCTCGTGGAAGCGAAAAAACTTTCCAAAAATGAAGCTGGCTATGGCGCCCCACTGGAAACCCTTCCTGTTGATCGGCTCCCCTCCGGGCCTCCGCCGGTTCTTGACTCGTCTCCTCTGCGTCCTGTGTCTGATGGCGGTCTGCGCTCGCCCGGCCTTGGGCCAGTCGCTGTTGGACGCGGCGTGGTTGGCAGCGGCGACTCCTGCCGGGGTCCAAGCGCTGCTCGACCGGGGGGCGGATCTAGCAGCGCGGACCGAAGGCGGTCTGACGCCTTTACACGTGGCGGCGGCGAGCAGTAGCTCGCCGGCGGTGATTAGCCTGCTGCTCGACTGGGGGGCGGTGTTGGAGGCGCGAGACAAGATTGGCGGGACGCCCTTACACTGGGCGTCCCGGAGATCTACGCCGGCGGTGATTGGTCTGCTGCTCGACCGGGGGGCGGCGTTGGAGGCGCGGACTGAGACCGGCAGGACGCCCTTACACTGGGCGGCGGCGCAGAACCCCGCGCCGGCGGTGATTGGTCTGCTGCTCGACCGGGGGGCCGATGCCAAACGTCGCACCGCAGCCGGCAAGCTGCCCGTCGATCTTGCGGCCAAGAATGTGGCCCTCACGGGTACCGCTGCGTACAGGCGGCTGCATGAGGCCAGTTTTGAGGCCCGTCCGTAGCGGCTGTCCCAAGCTTGACACATTGCCTGTTACCAGACCCAGCAGGCCGAGCGGCCGAGACGCAGTGTAGAAAAATCAGGAACTTAGCGCGGTCCGCCGTCTTCAATACGCAGCTCCACCGTTTCCGGGTCGGTGCGGAGCAACGCGTAGGCGGACTCGAATTTCGCGGGGCCAGTGACTTGGGAAAGCTCTGCAATACTGGCCAGCGCGATCAGGTCGGCCAGCCCGTGGCCATACAGGCGGCTGGGTTGGCGGCAGGTGTCCAGCTCGAAGGACGCCGCTGGGAGCGCCGCTTTGAGTACGTCTACGAGGGCCCCGGCCAACAGGAGCTGCCGTTCCGCAATGGCGGCCCGCTGGCCGTCGTTGTCCCCGGTGTCGCTGCCCGCAGCGATGAACGCCTGGAGCGCCTGCCCGGTATAGCCTTCGATCTCGTCGGCACGACCACGCACAGGGTACCGCTGGGCTTGAGAAACCGGGCCATGCGGACGAAGCCGGCCGCTAAGTCCGCAATAAAGTAGAGCAAAGGGCGCTATGGGTTCCTTATGGATCGGCGAACCATCGGCGGTCCGTGGTGTCCTGGCACCAGTGCTGGTCCTGTTGGCAGCCAGAGCTGCGGAAGCCGCAGTCCCAGATACGCCCAAGTCGGGGGTGGCTATAGTCCCAGGGCATGATTGCTGGTAGAGCGTTTCCCTCTTAATCCTATAGTTATCCTACGTCCTTCCTGAGAGGATTGCCGCCCAGGAGCGGGCCTCCCAGCTGGCGAGGGCTGAACTGTCCTATCTACCCGCCTCGGGAATCTGTATCGGAGATACTCGATGACTCGGCCGCAGAATAGGACACCCATAGGCCGGTTCTACGGCTGATAACTCCCTATTGCTGCTCGGCACTCAGCGGACACCAGGCCGGATATTCGTAGCTGCCCGCAACCAGGACTTGTAACGGCGTGTCTCCTA
>JAGWBB010000025.1:0-53498 GCA_021296095.1 Desulfurellaceae bacterium
AGGTAGCCTGGATGGAGGGGGAACGGAATCCAGGGGTTCCGGCCTTGCACCCACGCGGTTTCAGATGGGCAAGTAATGGATGTCAGGCGAAAGTCGACAGGCCAACGAGTGCAATTCTCCTCTGAAAGCGAAGGAAAATCAGTCTGTTACCCGGGACGGCCGTATGCAGGGAATGTCCGAAGGCCAGGGCAGGTCTTCGGGCCAGTGCTCCAAGAACCAGAGCAGCACGCGAAGATAGGTGTTGGTTTGGCAATGACGGTTCTTCTTTTTGAGATCAACAAAGAATGAGCCACGGCTCGCAGCCAAGTGTCCCACCCGCCATAAGCTCACCCCTATTTTGGCCGCATACAGATCGGCCAGCGTGACCAAGGAGTCGTCTAAGGCATCCAGATATAGGGAATACATGCCCCATGTATAAGGCATGTATTCCCTTAGTGTCAAGCAAAAAAATTGCTATAGGGAATATATGACCTATACAGAGGCTCTTCTTGAGGCTTTGGCCCAAAGCGGACGCTCGGGGAGAGAGGTGTCGATTGACGCGGTAGGCCATGAAAGTGCCATTCGGAGCCTCAAGCGTGGCTTAGACCTGCGCGTATCGACTCTTCAGGCGCTGTGTCGGGTGCTTGGTCTGGAATTTTACGTTGGCCCGCTACGCGAAACGGGCCCGCAGCCTGCACGATCCGAGGCTACCCCCTACCCAGAGCTGCAAGAGCAAGGCGAGAGATCGGTGGCCTCTGCCGGTGTCGTTCGGGAAGCTGGTCTGAGTCGTGCCGACCATCAATTGCTGCGCTCTATCGGGGAAGTGCTGGGCAGGCTGGATGACCCGGACTTTCGGACCGCCCTAGCGAGCCTGATGCGTTTCGCCCACAAACACGCCGCGTCCGGTCAGGGTCCGGGCGGAGACGCGGATACGGCGCAATAACGCGCGGCGTGGGCGGAGAAAACCGAAGACACGTGATCTTTTCCAGCTCGCAACAGAAGGGAAAGAGGAGGGTTGGGAAGGATCGCAGGAGATGCGCAAGACTGCTTGACACAGGTGCGCATTCAGGCTTGGCTGGGCAGCACGGGGAGTCAGAGCCTTATGTCAGGACAGCCGCAAGCCCGTTATTCTCCACAGGAATACCTGAAGCTTGAGCGAAAAGCCGAATACAAGAGCGAATACGTCAATGGCGAAATCTTCGCCATGTCGGGGGCCAGCGAGGAGCATAATTTAATCGTAATGAATGTCGCTGCCGCCCTCCACGCCCAGTTTCGTGGCCGTCCGTGTAAAGTCTACGCCAACGATATGCGGGTCAAGGTCAGCCCGACCGGACTGTATACCTATCCCGATGTGGTCGCCGTGTGTGGGGAAGCCCAGCTTGAGGACGCCCACCTCGATACCTGCTCAATCCAACGCTGCTCGTTGAGGTGTTGTCCAGCTCGACCGAAGCGTATGACCGGGGCGAGAAGGCCGAGCACTGCCGCCGACTGCCGTCGCTGGCCGAATATCTCCTCATCTCACAAGACAAGCCCCACCTTGAGCACTACCGCCGACAGGCGGACGGGCGCTGGCTGCTGTCCGAAGCCAGCCAGCTACACGCGCTTATCAGCCTGCCGACGATCGATTGCACACTGCGCCTTGCCGCTGTCTATGACCGGGTGTTTGCAGAGCCAGCCGCCTGATTCTCCGGCCTAATACAACACCTCGGCGTCCTTCAGCTCGGCGACTTCTTGGGCCGAGTAGCCCAGCAGATCCCGCATCACATAGTCGGTGTCGTTGCCGATCAGCGGGGCGGGCGTGCGCACCCCGTTGGGCGAATTGCTCAGCCGCCAGGGCATAGCCGTGTGGGCGCGGACGCCCACCTCGGGGTGCTCCAGGCGGGCAAAAAAACCGCGTGCGTTCAAGTGTGGATCGTCGGCCAGGTCTTTGCTGGTCATGGACGGAAAGGCCGCGACTCCCGCGGCTTGCAGGGTCTTGGTCACCTGCCACTTGTCTCGGCCTTGGGTCCAGGCGGTCAACAGCTCCTCCAAGGCGTCTTCGTTGGCCTTGCGCGCAGCGGCGGTCTGGAAACGCGCGTCGCCGGCCAATTCGGACCTGCCGATGGTCTGACACAGCGCCCGCCACTCGCCGTCCGTGCCGCAGGCAATGCTGACCCACTCGTCCTGTCCGGCACACCGGAAACAATTATGGGGAGCCATCAGGGGGTCGCGGTTGCCGATGCGTTCCGGCTGGCGTTGATTCATGGCGTAGTCCATCCAGCCCTCAAAGATCAGGACCGCCATCGACTCCCACAGCGACACGTCAATATACTGGCCCTGGCCGGTCCGCTTTTTGGCAATGACGGCTGCGGCGATGGCCACCGCCGCGTTCAAACCGCCGTTGGGATCACCGTAGGAAATGCCGACCTCGCTCGGTCCGCCGTCCGCATAGCCGGTCAGAGACGACAGCCCGGTCAGGGGCACGATCGCCGGACCGTAGCCCATATAGTTCTTTTGCGGGCCGGTATGTCCATAGCCCGAAATGGAGGCCATGATGAGGCCGGGATTGCGCTGCTTCAGCTCTGCATAGCCCAGCCCCAGACGCTCCATGACGCCGGTGGCGTAGTTTTCGACCACCACATCGGACGTTTCGATGAGGGCTTTGGCGATGGGGATGGCCTGCGGCTTGCTCAGGTTGAGCAGGGTACTCTTTTTGCCCTGGTGCCACTGATTGGCATAACCAGAGCGGTTCAGGCCGGGCTCCATCCCAGTCGGATAGATCGGCACCCGCCGACCCAGGTCGGGCCGGGCCTGGGACTCGACCCGAATCACCTCGGCGCCCAGATGGGCGAGTTGCATAGCGCAGAACGGGCCGGCCCAGGCCCAGCTGAAATCCACGACGCGAATGCCCTCAAGCGGCAGGCGAGGAGCTGAAGCCTGGGGACGGGTGGGCGGAGACGCGGAGCGCGCCGGCCGGTTCAGGATTTCCCGGGTATGCTCGCCGAGCAGGGGGGCCGGACGGGTGATCTGCCACCAGTCGTCCTGAAAACGGTACGGCGGGCCGAGATGGCTGAGGGTCCCGGCGGCAGGATGGCTCACCTCGACAAAAATGTTTCTGTCCTGGAGCTGCCGTTGCCTGGGCAGCTGCTCCAGGCTGTACACCGGGGCAAAACAGATCCGTCGCTCCTGTCCGGCCTTGAACAGCTCCTCGACCGTCCAGGTCTGCATCCATTCGTCCAGATAGGGTTTGAGCACGTCCCAGTTCTGAGCCCGCATGAACGGGTCCTGGAAAATCTCCCAGCTGGCCCACTCCGGGTTGCCCATCAGCTCGACGAGGCGTAGCCACTGGTCCTGCTCGACCGTCACCATAAAAATCAGCCCGTCCCGGCAGGCAAACATGCCCCACGGCGCGAGGAGCCGCTGGCCCAGGCGCGAGGCGACCTGGCCCATATAGCTGTAGTAGACAAAGTTCTGTTCCAGGAAAGATGCCACGTATTCCTGGACCGACAGATCGATGTGCTCCCCCTGCCCGGTCTCCAGCGTTCTGGCGTAGGCCGCCATTGAGACCATGGCCGCGGTCAGGCCGGCCTGCAGATCGGTCTGGTGGCCGGCCGCCTTGAGGGGCGGCAGCTCGGGCCGCTCCGACGCGCCCGGACTGAGCCACGCCCAGCCGCCGCCGTGGGCGGTGGTGAGTTCGTAGGCGTGATAGTCCTTGTGCGGACCTGTCAGCCCGAACGGCGTGATGGAGCACATCACCAGCCGGGGGTTGAGCTGGCGAAACGGCTCATAGGCAATACCCAATTCGGCCATGCGACGGGGCGGATAGTTGTGGATGAGGATATCGGTCTCGGCAACGAGTTGCCGGAGGGCGGTGGCGTCTCGAACGAGGTCAAGGCTGACCCCGCGTTTGTTGGTATTGAGCGCCAGAAACGTTCCGCTTTTTTCCGCATCGACACGGTCGTCGGGGAAGGGCCCCCGCTGGCGGGCGGGATCGCCGCCGGGCTCCTCGACCTTGATGACCTCGGCGCCCAGATCGCCGATCAGCTTGCTGGCATAGGCTGCGGACACCATCTCGCCCAGCTCCAGCACCCGCACCCCTTCGAGTCCTCGCATGACACACTCCTTCTCGTATGGATAGGCTAGGCTTACACACTTCGGGGTTCGTGCTCAACTGCCCGACCGAGAAAATATCACCTCGTCCAGGCTTCACTTGACCACGTCACCTGACCTGGTTAAGGTTCCCCATATGAAGACCATGGTCGTGTCTGAATTCAAGGCCAAGTGTATTGCCGCGCTGAAGGAAGTGCAGCGGACGCGTGAGCCAATGCTGATCACCCTCCGCAGCAAGCCTCTGGTGCTTATCCAGCCGGCCGCAGAGAATCCAGCCGGCAAACAGCTGGGTGGACTGAAGGGCAAGATGGAGATTTACGGCGACTTGATCCAGGCAGACTCGGCAGACGATTGGGACATGCTCGCGTGACCCTGCTGCTCGATACCCATGTCTGGATCTGGTCGCAGGGACAGCCTGAGAAACTCGGACAACGCTCGGTACAGGCCCTCCTCACTCCCCAGTACACCAACACGATCTGTACCATATCCACGCTGGAGTTGGCCCGCCTCCTGGCGGTCGGAACGATTTCCCTGGCCATGCCCTTGCGTGACTGGATCGAGCAATCCCTGAGGGAGCTGGCCGCAACAACCCTGCCGCTCACGCACGAGATTGCAGCGGAAGCCTACGCTTTGCCATCCGCCTTTCACAAAGATCCGGCGGATCGCATCCTCGTCGCTGCCGCGCGTATTCACCGGCTGACCCTGCTGACTGCCGATGAACGGATTCTTCACTACCCACATGTCCGTACCATTGACGCACGGCGCTGAGCAGGACGCGGCAGGCTTGAGTAGACAGGGGAGAATAGGGCATGATGCGGAGGCTGTAGCAAACAGGAGGCAGCAATGGCAGTCGATTTAGCAGTCCTCACCCAACAGCTCCAAGACTTCGCCACAGCGCATTACGGCAAAGATGCCTCGGTCAGCCAGGTGGAGGTCATGCCCGGTCACGCCGGCCTCAGCTTTGGCTTTCGGGTCGATTTCTCTCGCGACGGCCAAGCGCGCAACGAATCGCTGGTCATGCGCCTGCCGCCCAAGGGCGTGCGGCAGAGCGGCAATACCGATGTGCTGCGCCAGGTTCCGCTGCTGCAGGCGCTGAAACAACGGGGCGTGCCGGTGCCCACCGTCCGCTGGTCGGGGGCTGACCTGCGCTGGTTCGAGGTGCCCTACATCATGGTTGAGCGGCTGCCGGGCCGGACCTTTAACGTCTGGGAGCCGGACCCGTCGTTCGATACCAGCCCATCGGCGGTCGCCGGGCTGTATCATCAGGCGGTCGATGCTCTGGTCCAGGTCCACAGTCTGGACTGGCAAACCGACCTGGCGGGCTGGGAACAGCCGCGTTCTTTGGAGACCGAAATCCGCTTTTGGGACAGCATTCTGGCCAAAGCCGCAGAGCCGCAGTGGGTCAGTCAGGGGCAGGCAGTCCGCGAGCTGCTGCTGGCCAGTCAACCCGCCACGCCGCCCGTGGGGCTGTTTCACGGCGACTTTCAGGGGACAAACTTTCTGTTTGACGGGGACCGCCTGGTTGCCCTGCTGGACTGGGAAATCTCGGGCATCAGCGGCCATCTGCTCGATCTCGGCTGGCTGCTGGTGTTCACCGATCCCGAGAGCTGGGAGGCCGGCCATCGTCCGATCGAAGCCGCTCCGGCCGCTCAGGATCTGATTGGCCGCTACGAAGAGGGCATGCAGCGCAGGGTAGCTGACAGTGCCTGGTATCAGGCCCTGGCGGGCTACCGCTTTGGCGTGATCAGCGGCTTTAACGTCATGCTTCATCGGCGCGGCAAACGCCACGATCCGGAGTGGGAGGTGATTGCCCCCTCGGTGTCCCTGCTGTTCGAGCGGGCCAGGACCCTCCTCTCCAAGTGAAGAAGGGCGCTGCCGCTCCGCGTTTCATACACCGGCCGGCTTATTGGGCGACCGCCTCCTGCAAACGCGCCGAGGCCGCCGCAAATCCCTCAAGCGAAACCTGCACCTGTAAGAGTTGTTTCCCGGTCGATTCGACCATCCGTGCGGTCAGGATTTTTCCTCCACCGAGTTGGTCCAGGACTTCCCCGGTCAGCTGGCCCTGAGCCAGGCAGCCAACAGACAGACAGGTCCGAAAGGGCAGCCGGAAGCCTCTCCCCGTATCAATCTCAAGCTCGACGCCCCGGTCGAGGAGCAGGCCCAAGGGGGTCAGAACGCTCATGGCCGCGCCGTCCGGCTGCGGCAATGTCAGCGTCACCGTCAACAGCTGCCGGGTCTGGCCCGACTCCTCGTCGTGTAGGGCGAGCCGCTGCTCCATCCCACACTGACGACTCTGCTGGCCGGCCGTGGTTTCGCGCATCGTACACTCCACGAGCCAGTCCCCATGGGTTTCCGAAAAGGTGCCGAGGGCGACAGGCCCAGGCCGATCCTGGGGCTGGCCGGCCTGGGACGTGGCGGCGTCCGGGTCTGTCGTTTGCGCCAGGGCGGGCGCATGGACGCCCCAAACAAGAAACGCAACCACAAGGCCGCGCAGACCGCACAGAAACGCTCGCATGCTCTCTCCTCACTGCCCTGGTCCGATCAGCCGACGACCCAGGACAGTCGAGTGGTGACCGCTGTTCAACTGCGCTGAAACAAAAATCTGGACTAGGCTGGTCCCGGTGAATATCCCACGGGGATGGGGGGTATGGTATGGAGGAGGCCGAACAAAAAGGAATGTTCGGCCCCCTTCTTGTTTACCGGCTGGCCGTCGACCTGGCCCTGGAGCGGCTGGTTGTTGTTTTTTTGGCCGCCGTTGAGCGGCTGGTCGTCGCTTTTTTGGCCGCCGTTCTGGGCGCGCCCAGAATGCCCTCTTTGAAGGCCTTGGACGGAGTGAAAGCCACTTTTTTCCGCGCTTTGATGCGGATGGGATCACCGGTCTGTGGGTTGCGGCCCGTCCGCGCTTTGAGCTGCCTGAGCCGGAAGGTGCCCAGGTTCGGAACTTTCAGCACTTTGTCTTTTTTGACGGTTTTGGTGATAAAGGAGATAAAGGCCGTCAGGGTATCATCCGCCTGGCGGTTGGGGATCCCACCCCAATCATCCGCCAACTTCTTCACCATCTCTGTCTTCGTCATAGACTTCGGCGTGGACTGCGTCGTAGACCTCGGCATAACACCACTCTCCCTTCTCCTACAGCTAACAAGCCTTTGGACTTCTCGTGACTGTGAACGTGCAAGGGCTATCGAGCCCAGGGCATCACGCTCGGGCGTCCAGCCCCCATGAACACAGCACTTTCTATCTACCATGCCCGAAAAAGTCAATAAAATTAGGGCTGAATGAGAAAAAATCAAAAGAAATTCGCACGAAATACGGTCAGGTCAATGATACATCTCGACCAAGTCCATCATTCCGCGCTGTTTCAGCTCCCTGAACAGGCGCCCTTTGACCTGTTGGGCCGTTTCCATGCGGACCGC
This sequence comes from Desulfurellaceae bacterium, assembly GCA_021296095.1. NCBI lineage: Bacteria > Pseudomonadati > Campylobacterota > Desulfurellia > Desulfurellales > Desulfurellaceae > Desulfurellaceae bacterium. Next base: position 7,482 of record JAGWBB010000025.1, read on the forward strand.
TTCCTGGGCCAGACGACGCGCCGATCTGGCCGACAGGGAGCGTACCACCCGCTTGATGACCGGCACGAAGAAGGGTTTCATGCTCAGTTCGTCAAGTCCCATCCCGAGCAGCAGCAGGGTGCACAGCGGATCGGCCGCCATCTCGCCACACAGGCTGACCCGTTTACCGGCCTGCCTGGCCGCCTGGACGGCGGTATGAATGGCCCGCAGTACGGCCGGGTGCAGCGGCTCATACAGGGGCGCGACTTTGGGATTGTTGCGATCAACGGCCAGCACATACTGAATGAGATCATTCGTCCCGATACTGAAAAAGTCGACCTCCTGGGCCAGCCGTTCGGCCATCCACACCGCAGCCGGAACCTCGACCATCATGCCGATCGGCATGTTGGCGTCAAAGGCCAAGTCCTCCTCGCGGAGATCGTCTTTAGCCTGGGCAAAGAGTTCTTTGACCTGATTCAGCTCTTCGACGCTGGAGATCATGGGAAACAGAACACGCACCGGGCCGCGCGCTCCGGCGCGCAGGATAGCCCGCAACTGGACCTTGAACAGATCGCGCATCTCAAGCGAGATACGGATTGACCGCCAGCCCAAAAACGGATTGTCCTCCTGTGGCAGGCGCAGATACGAGGGGTATTTGTCGGGTCCCAGGTCAAGCGTCCGAATCGTCACCGGCAAGCCGCCCATCCCCTCGAGAACCCGGCAGTAGAGAGAAAACTGTTCCTCTTCGCTCGGAAAATCGTGATAGGTCAGAAACGGGACCTCGGTCCGGTACAGGCCGATCCCTTCGGCCCCGTGGCGTTTGGCAAACACGGTGTCGCTCAGCAGCCCGACATTGGCGCCGAGGCTGATCCGCACCCCATCGCGCGTTTCGGCCGGCAACTCGCGCACGTCTTCGAGGTCGCGGGTAAACGCCTGGTACTCCCGGTCGAGCCGCCCGTACTCGCGCATGACCTCGCCGCTCGGGTTGAGATACACCACCCCGGAGTTGCCATCGACGATCAGCGTATCGGCCTGCTGGATTAACTCGGTGTGAGACACGCCAACGACGGTCGGAATCTCGAACGACTTGGCCAGGATAGACGCGTGCGAGGTCGCCCCCCCGCTGGCCAGGACGACGCCTTTGAGCCGAGTATGGTCAACCCGGCACAGGTCTGAGAGTGTCACCTCATCGGCCACCAGGATAAAACTCTCGCCCTGTGGACCCTCCCGCTCTTCCAGACCCAGCAGGTGGCGCAACACCCGCTGGCCGATGTCGCGCAAATCGGTGGTCCGCTCCTGGAGATGCGCGTCGCCGACGCGGCTGAGCGTCTCGATATACTCTTCAATGACTTTCTTGAGCGCGGTTTCCGCAGCCACGCCCTGTTTGATCAGGGCCTCGACCTTGTCGATCAGGCCCGGATCCTCCAGCATCAGACGATGGGCGTCAAAAATCGCCCGGTCGATTTCCGGCAGGCGCTCGTGCACCTGTTCCTTGAGCGCCTCAATCTCTTCGATTGAGCGCTGGAGGGCGTGATGAAATTGCTGGAGCTCGGCCTGGGGGTCGTCCGTCCGGCGCTCGGCCAGGGCGTCAAAATGGATTTCGGGATGGATCAGGTAGGCCTGGCCAGTGCCAAAGCCGGGCGACGCGCCGACCCCGGTCAGACGCCTGCGTCTGGTGCGCTCCTGGGCGCCGGCCGGTGTGCTGCGCTCCGGCTGGGGCGCGCTGAGGCGCTGCATGGCCTCACGCATCTGGGTCCGATACGCCTGATGTTCGCGCTCCTTGGTTTCAAGCGTCTCTGACAGCCGGGCCTGAATAATAATGGCACTGACGTGTGACGAAATGGTTTTGAGCAGACGGATTTCGCCCTGCGAGAAGCGCCGCCGACTGCGGCTCTGGACCACCAGGACGCCAATCGGCTTGTCGTGCTCGAGCAGCGGCAGCCCCAGAAACGAGTGAAAGCGCTCTTCGCCGGTCTCGGGAAAATACTTGCTGCGCGGATGGGCCATGGCGTCGGGCACGATGACCGGCTCCAGCGTTTCGATCACCAGACCGGCCAAGCCCTCGGTCGTGCGCATCCGCACCTTGCCGACCGCGCCCCGATCAAGACCGGTCGTCGCCCACAGGGTCAACCAGCGGTTCCTGGTGCCGAGCAGGTAGAGCGAGCACACATCGGTTGCCATCCGCTGGGCGATCGTCTGGGTGACCTCTTCGAGCGTTTGCTTGAGGTCGCGCGAGCCGGCAATCAGGGCTCCGATGTCCTCGATCAGTCGGAGATCACGTCCGGGGCTGGGCTGGGCATGGGCGGAAGCCCGCGTCTTCGACGTGCGGCGCTTGCGGGTCGTCTTTTTGGAAGCTCCAGCCATGAGGAATTAGCCACTGGCCGCGCATCATAGCGCACACCAGATACAGCGACAAGGCGAGCCGGAGGCGGCCGCCCCGGCCTTAGTCTCTAACCCAGCCGGCTCGGTGGTTCAGGGGAGCGTGCCCGTGGCCGATGCGGAACCCGGCGCGCATGGCCCGGGTGACAAAGGCTTTGGCGGTGGCGACGGCCTCGGGAACCGGCCGGCCCTGGGCCAGCCCGGCGGTGATGGCGGCGGAGAAGGTACACCCGGCACCGTGGGTGCACACGGTCTCCAGCTTTTGGCTGGTATAGGTGTGAAAGCTGTGGCCGTCGAACAGCAGGTCGCAGGCCTCGTGCGCCAGATGGCCGCCTTTGACGATGACATGGGCCGGACCGAGCGCTTTGATGCGTCGGGCGGCTTCTTCCATGCTGGGGCGGTCGGTGACCTCCAGGCCGGCCAGCAGACCGGCCTCGTGCAGATTGGGGGTCACAATCAGGGCCAGGGGGAGGAGTTGCTCAACGAGCGCTTGTCTGGCCTCGGCCCGCAACAGCGGGTGCCCGCCCTTGGCGACCATAACCGGATCGACCACAAGCCGGCGGATCTGGTACTCGGCGATTTTCTTGCTGACGGCCGTGACCAGGGGGATGGACGCCAGCATGCCCGTTTTGGCCGCCTGGGTACCGATATCGGGCAGGACGCTGTCGAACTGCTGGGCCACAAAGTCGGGCGGCAGCTCACTGACCGCCTGTACGCCCCGGGTGTTCTGGGCGGTGACGGCCGTCACAATGCTCGTTCCGTACACGCCCAGGGCGAAGAAGGTTTTGAGGTCGGCCTGGATACCGGCCCCACCGCCGCTGTCGGAGCCGGCGATGGTCAGCGCTTTGGCGACAGGCATGGGTCAGTCGGGGAAGGCTCTGAACTGGCCGGTATTCAGACCCTGGCCGGCCGAAAAACGTCCGGCCTTCAGTTCAGCGATCAGCTCACGAGTGCTGGTGACCGGCTTGTCCAGGACCGTCACGGCACAGCCGATCGACGGGCTGGAATGGCTGTCGCTGCCGCCTATGCCTTTCAGGCCCAGGTGCTCGGCAACGGCGTGGGCGTACAGGTTTTCCTGCTCGGAACAGGCGCCGTTGATGATTTCGATCGCGTCCACATACTGCAAGACTTCCAGCGCCTTGACCCCCGAGACGGGATCATCGACATCGATCGCCGGGGTCTTATGAATGAACTGAAAGCGGGGGTCGAGCTTATAGCGGAAGGGGTGGTTGGCAATCAGAAAGCCGTCCACCTCGTCAATGACCCGACGTAACTCCTTGACCTTATAGATGCCGCCGACGTAGCGGTCGAGGCCGAAGGCGCCAACATGGCCCCATTCGGTCGAGACCTCGATACCCAGAAACAGCGTCACCCCCCGCTCTGCGGCGTAGTCGTGGATGGCCGCGTCGCTCCAGGCGTTATCGTGCTCGGTAATACAGATGCCTTCGAGACCGATTTTCTGGGCTTGGTCGATCATGGCCAGGGGATCGAGATTGCTGTCGGCGCTGCCCCGGGTCGTATGGGTATGGAAATCAATGCGCATGCCGGCTGGGTTCTCCTTTGTGACGCGCTCCAGGCTTTCGGCGCAAGGCCCTGTATAGCGTCTTCACGGCGGGCGAGCAAGGCGCAGGACTGGGGTCAGGGAGGCGCCCCTGAGCCGCTTTTTCCGTTTTGCTCTGGGACCAGCCTGTGCTAGAGTCCGCTCCTAAGACAGGAGGACAAGCCTATGGTGATGCCGCTGGAAGGAATTCGCGTACTCGACTGGACGATTTGGCAACAGGGACCGGTCTCAACCATGATGCTGGGCGATCTGGGGGCGGAGGTCATCAAGATTGAAGAGCGGGTTGGCGGCGATCCGGGCCGGGGAGTGATGAGCATCGCCGGGACCGGCATGGCCGGTCAGCGCAACTACTATTTTGAGGCCAACAACAAGCACAAAAAAAGCCTCACCCTGGACCTGAAAAAGCCCCAGGCCAAACAGATTGTGTATAAGCTGGCCGAGCAGTCGGACGTCTTTGTCCAGAATTTCCGCAAAGGCGTGGCGGGCCGGCTCGGCCTCGACTACAAGACCCTGTCCGAGTACAACCCCAAGCTCATCTATGCCAGCGCCAGCGGCTACGGCCCCATCGGCCCGGACTCCGCCGAGCCGTCGTTTGACGCCATGGGCCTGGCCCGCTCGGGCATCATGAACGCCATCGGCGAGCCGGATATGGAACCGCTGAGCATTGCCGGCGGCGTGGCCGACCAGATGGGGGCCATCATGCTGGCCTCGGGAGTCATTACCGCCCTGCTGGTCCGCGAACGGCACGGCATCGGCCAGGAGGTCGATACCTCACACCTGGGCAGCATGATGGCGGTGCAGGGCCTCAATCTGGCCTGCCGCCTGACCCTGGGCAAGGAGTTCCGCCGCTCGCAGCGGTCCAGCGCGCCCAACCCCCTGTACAATCACTACCGGTGTGGCGACGACAAGTGGCTGTGTCTGGCCATGATTCAGGCCGACCGCTACTGGGCGGACTTCTGTAAGGCCGTTGGCGTAGCCGAGTTGGAGCACGATCCGCGTTTTGCCTCCATGAAGGAGCGGGGCAAAAACAGCGCCGCCCTGATCCGCGTCCTGGACGAGCGCTTTGCGGCCAAGTCGCGTGACGAATGGATGGCAACCCTCAAGGAGGGCGGAGACTTTATCTATACCGTGGTCAACACGGTGAACGACCTGCCCGACGACCCGCAGATGCTTGAGAACGAGTATGTGGTCCCGTACGAGCACCCGGCCTGGGGCCCGACCAAGGTCGTGGGCGTGCCGGTGCGCTTCAGCAAGACACCCGGCGACCCCCGGGCGGCCGCGCCGGAGTTCGGCGAGCACACCGAGCAGATATTGATTGACCGGCTGGGCTACTCGTGGGAAGACATTAGCCGCCTGAAGGAAGAAGAAGTGATATAGCCAACCGCGCGTAGACGGTCGGCCTTTTCCAAAGGAGGGAAGACGATGGCTATGCCATTAGACGGCGTTCGTATCATCGACTGGACAATTTTCCAGCAGGGGCCGGTCGCGACGATGATGCTCGGCGACCTCGGGGCGGAGGTCATCAAGCTCGAAGAGCGAGTCGGCGGCGACCCCGGTCGGGGCGTGATGAGCATTGCCGGCGCCATGATCGGCACCAGCGAGGGCCACAACTTTTATTTTGAGGCCAACAACCGCCACAAGCAGAGCCTGACGCTCGACCTCAAAAAACCCGAGGCCCGACAGATCGTGTACAAGCTGGTGGAGAAGTCGGATGTCTTTGTCCAGAACTTCCGCCAGGGCGTGGCGGGCCGGCTGGGCCTCGATTACAAGACCCTGTCCGAGTACAACCCCAAGCTCATCTACGCCAGCGCTACCGGCTATGGCCCGTTCGGGCCGGACTCGGCCGAGCCGTCGTTCGACTACATGGGCCTGGCCCGCTCGGGCATCATGAATGCGGCCGGCGAGCCCGACATGCCGCCGCTCAACATTACCGGCGGGATTGCGGATCAGATGGGAGCCATCATGCTCGCCTACGCGGTGCTGGCCGCCCTCATGGCCCGCGACAAATACGGCGTCGGCCAAGAGGTCGATACCTCACACCTGGGCAGCATGACAGCCCTGCAGGGTCTGAACGTCGCCTGCCAGACGATTCTCAACGCGGAGTTCAAACGCATGCCGCGGGCGGCCGCCCCGAGTGCCCTGTGGAATCACTATCAGTGTGGCGACGGCAAATGGATCTGCCTGGCCATGGCCCAGCAGGACCGCTACTGGGCGGATTTCTGTAACGCGCTGGGCATCTCCGAGATCGCCAGCGACCCGCGTTTCGACACAATGGCCAGGCGGACCGAAAACGCGGCCGAGCTGGTCCCGATCATCGACAAGGTGTTTGCCTCCAAACCGCGCGAGCACTGGATGAAAGTCCTCAAGGAGGGCGGCGATTTCATCTACACCGTGGTCAACAGCATCGCCGACCTGCCGAGCGACCCGCAGATGATCGAGAACGACTACGTGGTGGACTACGATCATCCGACCTGGGGCCAGACCCAGATTGTCGGCGTGCCGTTTCGGCTCAGCAAGACGCCCGGCAATCCCAAGGCACCGGCGCCCGAGTTCGGTCAGCACACCGAGGCGATTCTGACCGAGCTGCTGGGCTATTCGTGGGAGGATGTGGCCAAGCTGCGCGACAGCGAAGTCATCTAGCGAACCGTGGCGTCGCTGTGACGCCACGGTTTGAAGCTGCCGGTTTGCCGCTCTTGACGAATAGGCGCCATTGACGCTGACACCAATGGCGCCTATTTTTCCTCCATGTCCATCCGCTGGCAAACCGCCGTCAAGCTATCTGCATTCAACAAGCTCATGGCCGGACTGGAGGACGCCCGCGTCTACTTGGACGGCCAGCGCAGCGGCTTCGCAGTCCACAAAGCCAAGGTCCCCGAGCCGATGTTGCAGCCGTCGATTGTTCAGGAAGAACGCGGCCGCTCGCAGACCGGCCGCTCATGACTGAAGGCCGTGAACACCAGACACGCTTTCGATATCACTCCGCAGGTGCCCTACTCGTTTGAGCTTACCGCCGCGCGCTTTATGCGCTTTGCGAGTGAGAACGTCGATCTTATCGAGGGCCGACAATACCAGCGCCTGCTCGCGGTCGGCCGCCAACTCGCGCTGGCCACGGTGACGGATGTCGGTACGCTGGCAAAGCCACGGCTCAGCGTCGAACTGTGCAGCCCGTCCAGGGCCGATCTCAAGACGGCGGAGTTCGAGGCGCACCTGCGGCATATGCTGTGTACCGACTTCGATCTCAAACCGTTCTACCGCCTGGCGCGCAAGGACGAGATGCTGGCGCCGCTGGTGAGCCGCTTTCGCGGACTGCGCATCACGTCGAGCCCGACGCTGTTCGAAGCGCTGGTCATGGCCGTCCTGTCCCAACAGGTGAATCTGACGTTTGCGTATTCGATCAAAAAAGAACTGGTCGAAAGCTTTGGCCGCAGCTGGCGCTACCGGGGACGCACCTACTACGCGTTTCCAGAGCCACGCCGGTTTGCCGACCAGAGCGTAGAGGGTCTGCGCCGCTTCCGGCTGAGCACAGCCAAGGCCGGCACGCTGGTCCGCCTGGGCCAAACCTTTGCCACAACAAACCCGCTCCCGGCCACCGCAGCGGACTGGGCCGGGGTGGCCGACGAAGCAGTCGTCGAGCGTCTGACCGCTATCAAAGGTATCGGTCGCTGGTCGGCGGAGACCGCGCTACTGCGCGGCCTGGCCCGCCACGATACGTTTCCGGGTGGCGACCTGGGCGTCGTCAAATACCTGGTCCAGGGCCTGCTGGGCAAAACCGAAAAGGCGACCGAAGCCGAGATGCGGGCGTTTGCCGAACGCTGGCGACCGTATCGCGGGCTGGCCCTGGTGTACTGCTATGCCGAGCTGGCAGACAGACCTGCCGAGAAATCCTGAGGCGCCCCGCCTCGCGCCGCCAGCGCGTCGCACACGACCGGCATTCCCCGCGACGGGGCAAAGGTAATCCCGCGTCGGACCAGACGCACCCGACGCCACGAAGCGGCCCGCAGACTGGCCCGGGACAGCACCTGCGCCAGCACAATTTTCATTTCGTACAGCGCAAACGCCGCGCCGATGCAGTGGCGAATACCACCGCCGAACGGAAAGAATTCGTACGGGCTGACCCGTTTGGCCAGGAATCGGTCCGGGTCGAAGGTGTCCGGGTCGGGCCAGATATCCGGGTTATGGTGAGCCAGATAGATACACGGGGCAACTCCCACGCCGGCCGGCAGGTCTTGGCCGCCGATCTGTAAAGGCTCGTGCAACAGACGCCCAACGAGGGGCAGGATAGGATACACCCGCTGGCTTTCTCTGATCGTCGCGTCGAGATAGGCGAGCTTGGCGATATGCTGCGACTCGACCGGTCCTGAGCCGATGACGGCTTGGAGTTCGGCCCGCAGCTTGTCCATCACCTCGGGCCGCCCCAGAATACAGTGGAAGGTCCAGGCCAGGGAGGTCGCCGTGGTCTCGTGGCCGGCCACCAGCATCGTCATCATCTCGTCACGCAGCTCCTCGTCGCTCATCGGCTGGCCGTCCTCAGCACGCGCCTCGACCAACAGCGACAGGATATCCTCGCGTCCGGCCCCGCCCTGTTGGCGACGCCGGGCGATCTGGGCGTACAAGAGGTCGTCAATTTCCTGCAAGAGGTCGTCGAGCTGCCGGCCTTTGGTAAAAAAGCCGATCAGTCGCTGAAACCATGGAAGCAGGCGTAGGGGATTGGCCGCCAGGGTGAGGAATTCGGCCAGGCCCTGCCGCAGCCGTCCCTGCTCGGGTCCCTCGTCCATGCCAAAGACAGTGCGAAGGATCACATCCAGGGTAATCTCCTGCATGCAGGTGTGGAGAGAAAAAGCCCGACCGGTCGGCCAGGTGTCAAGGTTACGGTCGGTCATCTCGCGCATGACCTGACCGTAGGCCCGCATGCGCTCGCCATGAAAAGACGGCGCCATGAGCCGCCGGTGGTGTTGATGGCGCGCGCCGTCGAGCAGGAGCAGGGAGTGTTGGCCGACCAGGGGGCGCAGGATCTCACGCGTTTCGCCGGCCGGAAGCTGTTCGGGATCGCCGGTGAATATCTCTTTGACCGCCTCAGGCGCACTGAACAGGACCATCGGCGGGTTCCGGGGCAGACGTAGCGTAAAACACGGGCCGTAACGCTGGGCACAGTCACGCAGGAACGGAATGGGGCGAAAGACCCAGTCCAACAGCTGAGCGGCGGCGGACTCCTTGGGGCCGGCGGGCAGCGTCTTGCGAGCAATCATGGAGTTCAGGATAAGAAACTGGGCGGGGTGAGGCAAGCCCGGCAAGCGTGGTTCAAATCACCCCGTGCTCCCGCAGCGTCTGAATCTCGCCCGCGCTCAGGCCCAGCAGCTGACCGTAGACCAGCTCGTTGTGCTGACCGAGACTCGGACTCGGGGAATCGATCGGCGGGTGCTCGTCGTTCAGCCGCCAGGGGGAGCCCAGGACGGCCATCCTGCCGGCCTGGGGGTGCTCAATGTCCTGCAACATGCCGCGCTCGCGGATGTGGGGATCGGTCAGCAGTTCGTCTACTTCCTTGACCGCACCGCAGGTAATGTCGGCCGCACCGCAGCGATTCATCACCTCCTGTTTGGGAAGCGACTGGGTCCAGGCGCCGACAATGGCGTTCACCTCGTCGGTCCGTTTGCGGCGGACCGCGTTGGTGGCAAAGTGCGAGTCCTCGGCCAGCTCCTCGCGGCCCATCAGCCGGCACAGCGCCCGCCAGCGGTGGTCGTCGGCGCACAGCAGCAACACATGGCCGTCCTGGGCCGGATAGCAGTCGTAGGGCACAAAGGCGTTATTCGGCGCCGTATTGCCGGGCCGGCGGTATTTTTTACCACCGTGGGCGATGTAGCTGGAGATCTGGGTTGTCAGTGGAGGGAGCGCCGCCTCGAACAGCGAGGTCTCGACGAAGACGCCCTGTCCGGTCCGGTCGCGCTGGTGCAGTGCCGCCAGGATACCGGTCGCCAGATGAATCCCACCCAGCATGTCCAGAATCGGCGGGCCGGCCTTGAGCGGCGGCCCGTCGGCAAAACCGGTTGTGCTCATGACCCCGACCATGGCCTGGATAATGGGGTCGAAGGCCGGGAACTGACTGTACGGCCCGCTGCGTCCGTAGCCGGTGCTCGAGGCGTACACCAGCTGCGGGTTTTTCTGCTTCAGAACCTCGTAGCCCACGCCGAGCTTATCCATGACCCCAACCGCAAAGTTTTCGACCACCACGTCAACGTGTTCCACCAACTCCTGGAACAGCTCTTTGCCGCGCGACGTTTTGAGGTCGAGGGTAATGCCTTTCTTGTTCGAGTTGAGCATGACGAACGGAAAGCTCTCCCGATTGGTATCCGGGATGGGAAAGATCGTTCGGGCCCGTTCTCCCTTGCGCGGCGGTTCAAGTTTAATCACTTCCGCGCCCAGGAAGCCCAGCACCAGGGTCGAGTAGGGACCATTGTAGAAGTGGGTCAGATCGAGAATACGGATATCGTCCAAAGCCCGGACCATGTTGCCCTCCTCACACGGCGGTCGGCTCTCCGCTATCAGGCACACCACAAAAAGACAAGGAAAAAGGGGAACGGGGTGGGGAGGGGCGTTGCCCGAGGGGGGCAGCCACGGGGGGCTGCCCCTGCGGGTTAGACGCCACAGCCGGTATGGCTGCGGGAAGCAGGCGGGTCAGGGACCCGGGTAGACGCCGGCTTCCTGACTGTTCTCGAAAGTGACCTCGCCGTTGACCATAATCCAGCGATAGCCTTCGAGTCACTAGACCGGGCACACCGCATTATTCAATGCTGTATATCCGGGCGGCGGTATCGTGCACGACCTTTTGCCGGTCGGCGTCCGACAGACCGCTGAAGGTCTCTTTGATGAACTCCTGCGAACGCGGCCAGATGGCTGCCGTGTGGGGATAGTCCGACGACCACATGGCGTTGTCGGCCGCATAACGGTGGAAACCGTCCAGCAGAATCGGCTCTTCGATGAAGCTGGCGTAGACCTGACGCTTGATGTACTCGCTCGGCTTCATCGTCAGCTTGACCGGTGCGCCCGAGGCCTGACCGACCCGGCCGTGGGCAAAATCCATCCGCCACATGAAGTACGGCATCCAGGCCACGTCGTTCTCGGCCGACACGATGGTCAGCTTGGGAAAGCGCTCCAACACCCCGCCCAGCACAAACACGGCGATGGAACGCTCCACCTCGTGGTGCAGAGTCGAGACCTGGAGGGCCAGGTTGTCCTTGAAGAAATCCACTCCCATGCCCTTGCGGCCGGTCAGGATGTGCAGCGACAGGGGTATGTTGAGATCCGAGGCAGCAGCCCAGAACGGATCGTAGTCGGTGTGGCTGTAGGGCCGGTCGGCAGGCGGCTCGGCCCAGATCATGGCCCCCCGCATGCCCTTCTTGGCGACCCGCTCCAGCTCTTTGACCCCGGCGTCAATGTCTTCCAGGGTGACGAGCCCGAGCGGCAGCAGACGTTTCGGATCGTGGCTACAGTACTCCACCGCCCAGTCGTTATAAGCCTGAAAACAGGCCACCCGCAGGTTGATATCGTCCAGCCCGTACAGCGGCATGCCCATCGAGGTATAGATCACCTCGGCCTGCAAACCGTCCCGATCCTGGTCGGCGATACGGGCCGCCGGATCCCAGACGCTGGCCGGCGCGGCTTCAAAGCCTTTCCTGTTATGGGCGGCGAGGTCTGCCGACGGGACGCCGGCACCGAAAAATCCGGCCACCGGAATGGGGGCAATGTTCTCACACACAAAGAACTCGCCCTCTCTGCCGCCATAGCCCTTGACGGTGTGCGGGGCGCGGTCGCGGAACTGCTTATCCACCCGCTCGGCCCACATATCCGGGGGCTCCACAAAGTGCGAATCTGCCGAAATCACACGCGTATCTGCCATAACTCTCCCTCCTTTATAGGTATGGACTGTTGTTGCCACCTACCCGACTGCTCTCCCCCTAGCACGTTGGGCGGGGAGATCAAGAGGCGCGAAGCCATTGCATCCGGCGGCCGTTGGGGCAATGATTTCTCCCCGGGGAGGGATGCCATGTTGGACGTACTCATTCGCAATGGACAAGTTGTGACGCCCCAGGCGGTCGGGCGCCTGGACGTGGGGATTCAGGGCGAACACATCGTGGCCGTAGGCCAGCCGGGGACGCTCAGCGGCGAGGTCAAGCGGGTTATTGACGCCGGCGGAAAAATCGTCATTCCGGGCGGTATCGAGCCCCACGCCCACATCGGCATTCCGGTGCCGCCGGACTGGACCGGCCATGCCGATGTCATGACCCAGCCGCCGGAGGCTGCCAGCCGGGCGGCCGCGTTTGGCGGGGTGACGACGATTATTGATTTCACCGGCGATCTGTCGCGCCCGGCCCTCAGCGGCCAGCGCCGGCGGCCAGTCCTGGAGACCCTCGACCGCCGCCGGGCGGTGTTCCGCGACCACTGCTACACCGACTTTGCCTTTCATTATATTATTGCCGGCCGGGCCGCCGGTCAGGCGATCGGTCAGATCCGTGAGGCGCTCGAAGAGGGGATCGGCAGCTTCAAGATTTTCACCACCATGGAGATTCGGGTTCCGTACGGCCATCTGTTCGGCATCTTCAGCGAGGTGGCCAAGCACGGCGGGATGATGGCGGTCCACGCCGAGGACGATGAAATCGTGTCGTACATGACCGACACGCTCAAGCGCGAGGGCCGCGCCCAGGCTCACAACATCCACCTGGTGCACAACAACATGTCCGAGGACATCGCCTTTCGGACCGTCATCCGGCTGGCCAAATACGCCGGCGTGGGGCTGTACTTTGTCCACACCACCGCCAAGGAAGGCGTGGCCGCCATTGCCGAGGCGCGAGCCCAGGGCCAGCCGGTGTACGGCGAAGCGCTCCACCACTATCTGGAGTTCACCTGCGAAGACTACAAAAAACCGGGCGGCACGGCGATTCATACCTATCCGGCCATCAAGTACGCCGACGACCGGGACGCCCTGCTGGCCGGACTCATGGACGGTCGCCTGGCCACCACCGCCACCGATGAATATACGACCTTCAAGGGACCCAAGCTGTTCGGCGATACAATTGAGACCGTGTGTGGCGGGCATAACGGCATTGAGACCCGGCTGCCGGTTGCCTTTACCAAGTTCGTGACCGAGCGCAACATGCCGCTCCAGCGCTTTGCCGAGATCACCTCAACCAACGCCGCCAAACTGCTCGGTCTATATCCACAAAAGGGCGTCATCCAGCCGGGCAGCGACGCCGACATTGTGCTCATCGACCCGGACCTGCACAAGACGCTCAGCCTGAGCGATCTGCACGCCGACTCGGACTACAGCATCTGGGACGGCTATCGGTGCCAGGGCTATCCGGTGCTGACCATGCTGCGGGGCAAGATCATTGTTGAGGACGGCAAGCTGGTGGGCAGCGAGCGGGACGGGCGGTGGGTCAAGCGCAGGGTGGAGAACAGCGTGCTGGCCAGACCGACCGTGTAGAGCGACAGGCATGAACCGCTGGGATCCCCACCAGTACCAACGCTTCGGCCGTGAACGCGCGCAGCCCTTCTTCGACCTCGTCGGCCGCATCCCTGACGACCGACAGGTCCACACCGCAGCCGACCTGGGTTGCGGTCCCGGCACGCTGACCCGGACCTTGTGTGCGCGCTGGCCCGAGGCCACGGTCTACGGCGTCGATAATTCTCCCCACATGCTGGAAAAGGCCGGCCAGCTACCGGCCCAGCCCCGGCTGCATTTCATCCAGGCCGACCTGGCCGCCTGGCAGCCCGAGCACCGGCTCGATTGTATTGTCTCGAACGCTGCGTTGCAGTGGGTGCCCGACCACGCCCGCGTCCTCCCCCACCTCCTCAGCCTGCTTGCCCCGCACGGCGTATTGGCCGTTCAGATGCCGCGTAACTTCGATCAGCCCGCTCACCGGCTGCTGTACGAGCTGGTCCGCCAAGACCCATGGGCAACCCGGCTCGACTCAAAAGGGAATCGTGATCACAACACGATATCTCAAGGACATCACGATTCCCTTTTCTGGGAGGAGCGCCAGTTTGCAGAGAAACCGGACTGGTACGCCCAGACCCTGCGGCGGGCCGGCTTCGGGGTCGAGGTGTGGGAAACGATTTACCACCACCTGCTCGACGGCCAAGACGCGGTGCTCGAATGGATGAAGGGCACGGCGCTACGCCCCGTTCTCAGTCGGCTGCCCGAGCAGCAGCATGAGGCCTTCCTGGCCGTCTACGGACAGCGGCTCGCCGCCGCCTACCCGCCGGGTCCGCACGGCACGCCGTTTCCGTTTCGTCGCCTGTTTTTTGTTGCCCAGCGGTCGTAGCAGAGGTGTCGGCTTACGCTTCGCTAATCCGACCTACCAGGCTCTAGTCGAAGAAGGCGAGACACCGACATTCCACATTGGCGCGGGGAGGAACCGGCATCGGGCAGGTAGGGTCGCGGAACGCAGTATGGGGAACGATGGAGGCGAAGGCGGGGTCGGAGTCGTAACCGCACCAGATGAGAACCTCGTCGTTGCTCAGGTCAGGGTAGAAGTACCAGCGGTGCGCCGGGTTGAAGCGGAACATCGCCATCTCCCCCCACAGGGCCGTGTTGTCGGGACCGCCGTAGTAGGCCTTCCCCGGGACGACATCGGCGGATCGGACGGATCGCGCATCGCACAGCGCGAGGGGGACGTCCTGCGGTGCTCCTGATACCAAACGCCAGACATTGTACGCCGCGAATCGCTTGGCCAGACGAAGGTCGGCCAACTCAGGGTCCAGCTGGCCGACATGCATGGCGGCGCCGACAGACGTGAAATCGCTGTGACAAAAGGAAGCCGGCGCGAAACTCCCTTTGAGTATCACGCTGCGGTAGGCCGCGCCGAGAGTGACGACGGCCGACGCCCCGGTCAGGGCTTTGAGCAGCTGCTCCACCTCAACGAGAAATGGGGGATGCCAGGTATCCGATTCGTCAAACACTCCAATAGCAGTGGGGTGTTTCACCGCACGAAAGCCGTGGGTCTTCAGCGAGGCGCCGCCAGGAATGGTCCGGGCGCTTCGGATCTCGACCTGCTGCCAGTCATAGTGCAGGTTTTCTAATTCCGGGTAGCCGGCGTAGGAGATGGGCGCTTCTTTGGTTGGCTTGATGTAGGGTAAGGATGCTTGTGCTTGGATGGGGCTGCTCATGAGCTTCTCTCCTGGAACGAGCCAAGACGGACCAGAGCATCATATTCGCACGTGTCACCTATATCTCCGGCTCGGGGCTTCTCATAGCATGGCGCCGACAGCGAGGTCAAGACACGAGCAGGAGCGGGTACTGTCCTAATTTGAGGTTTTTCCCTCAACAGAAACAGTGGCTTACAGTTCAAAATAGGACAGCACCCAGGAGCGTCGACTCGCGCTGAGCCTCCCTCCCGAGCAAGGGTGTCGGATGACGCTTCGTTAAGCCGACTTCTCCGACTCCATGCCGTTCCGAAAATGCGGGATCACATGCGTGCCCATCAGCTCAAGCGGTAGGTTAGGTTAGAGCATTTTCAGTGATCTTCGATACGCCTGCGAGGCTTCACAAGCGGTCGGCGTCATGCTCCCGGCTTCCATGTCTGGCCCGAGGCATGTCCCACGGCCTCGCCCACACAGCCATGACTCAACATAGGGTGAAAATGCTCTAGACGAAAATGTCGGCTTACGCTACGCTAAGCCGACCTACCGACCCACCGGACTTGACGCGGAAGCGGTTCAGCCAAGCGGGGAATCCCGCCGTTTACAAAGCTGTTCCGTTGCACTCAAAGTCCAAGGTCATTCAGACCCGGATGGTCGTCGGGGCGGCGGCCCAAGGGCCATCGGAAATGACGCTCGCTTTCGGCTATCGGCAGGTCATTGATGCTGGCGATCCGACGGCGCATCAAGCCGTTTTCGTCAAATTCCCAATTTTCATTGCCGTAGGCGCGGAACCAAGTGCCGCTATCGTTGTGATACTCGTAGGCGAAGCGCACCGCGATACGATTCTCGTCAAACGTCCAGAGTTCCTTGATGAGTCGATACTCGAGTTCCTTGTTCCACTTTCTGGTCAGGAACGCCTCAATATCAGCACGCCCGCTGAGAAACTCTGCTCGGTTGCGCCATTTGCTGTCGGGGGTGTACGCAAGCGCGACTTTGGCGGGATCACGACCGTTCCACGCATCCTCGGCCATACGAACCTTTTGCCTCGCGGTCTCTTCATTAAAAGGAGGAAATGGCGGACGTTGCATCGTCAAGCTCCCTCGCTTTCCCCTCACCGACTTGGCGATCACTCGCCCGGGGCCATATCTGCACCGAAACGGTCACGTCTTTCCGGAATGGCATCTCGCTGTCCGAGGAGTCTTAGCTGTCCACAGGGTCTTGGCCGTTCCGAAAATGCGGGATCACATGCGTACCCATCAGCTCAAGCACCCGGTAGGCGTGGTAGGCTTCCATGCCCGGCCACCAGATGCGGAAAATAAAATGGTTGACGCCCAACCGGTCCCGATGGGTCTCGATCTGTTGAATCACGTCGTCTACGCTGCCCAGGATGAAACGGTCGTGGGCCAAGGCTTCAAACGGTACCCGAAACGACTCCTGGCCCGGCATGGCCTTGTCCTGACCCCAGTCGGCGTAGGCCTGATATTTGGGTTCGAGATACGGCTGAGCGACCCGCACGGCTTCGTCCCGGGTGGTGGCCAGGTGCATTTCCTTGATGATGGGAAAATCTGACGGTGGGCTGGCATCGGCCTCTCTGAGCGCTGCCTTGTAGACCTCCATCTGACGTGCGAGCGTAGACAGGGTTGCGTGCGGGTTGAGCAGCCAGGCGCAGCCCAGGCGGCCCGCCCGGGCAACCGCGCTATCGTGATTGGCCGCGATCCAGATTGGGGGGTGGGGCTTTTGGACCGGGCGGATGGTGCAGGTGCCGCCGCTCAGCGAGAAGTGCTGGCCGGCAAAGCTCACCTCGTCTTCGGTCCACAACCGACGAATCAGCTCCAAGGCTTCGAGAAAGCGGCCGGTACGATCTCGCCGGGTGGTATTGAACGCCTCATACTCAATGTCCCGGTAGCCCAGCCCCAGCCCGAACACCAGCCTGCCGTCGCTGATGACATCCAGCGAGGCCACGTCTTCGGCCAGCCCGACCGGGCTGTACAGCGGCAGCAGCACAATCGACAGGATGAGGTCCATCGAACCGCTGTCGGCCGCCAGCCGCGCCAGCAGCGGAATGCTCTGCAGGTTCTGGTACGGCGGCGACAGAAAGTGCTGGCCGCAGGCAATCGAGTCAAAGCCGGCATCCCGCGCCAGACGGGTGAGTTGGAGCGTTTCGCGGAACCGTTTGGTCGAGGAATCGGTCCGCGGGTGCTGGGGCATGACCATAATGCCGAACTTCATCGCTACGTCCCCTGTGTATCGCTTATTCCTGATACAGCGTGATCTCTAAATCCGCATACGCCTCGTGGCGCAGCGGCAACACAGCCTGGTAGTCGGGGTCGGCATACCAGGCGTCAACCGCAGCTTTATCCGGAAAACGGATTACGATACCGACCTGATACTCTTTTGCACCGTGCAGCTTGCCGAGGCCGCCGCCTCTCGCCAGGACTTCGCCGCCATGCTTGGCGACAACCGTCCGGGCCGTCTGTTGGTATTGTTTCAGCGCCTCAGCCTTCGTCGGATCGGGATTGCCTTGAACCAGAACCATGACACTCATGAGCGTACTCCTTTCGGGGACTCTTGTAGCCGCCGGGTCACGGCTTGTCCAGGCGACGCGTGGCAGACCCACCTCATTCAAGCGCGAAAGCGACCAGCGCATCGCCCAGGTTGCCGGGCAGGTCGACCCGCCCGTACCCGCCCGCAGCAATGACGACGTACTGTTTGCCGCCGGTGCGAGACCGATACGTCATGGGAGTGGCCTGCCCGCCGGCCGGCAGACCGGCCCGCCAGACTTCCTCGCCCGTCTCCAGATCAAAGGCCCGCAGAGAGTTGTCAAACGTCGCGCCAATAAAAATCAGACCGCTGCCGATAACGAGCGGACCGCCGGCGTTGGGTAGCCCCTCCAACGCAAGAGGGCCGAGCCGAGCAATACCGAGCGGCTCCTGCCAGCGCAGCTCACCGCTGACCAGATCGACTGCGGCAAGGCTGCCCCACGGCGGGGGGTTGCACGGCAGACCCAGCGGGGACAGGGGCATTTCGCGGTGCAGCCCATACGGCATACCGCGCTGTGGCGCAATCTCGACACCGGGGTGGGCGGCGCGTTCGCGTTCATAGTCCTCAGCCGCAAACAGCCGCACTATCCAGGGCAGGTCTTGGGTATTGGCAATCAGCAGCTGCCGCTCCGGGTCGAAGGCAACGCTGCCCCAGTTTGACCCCCCGGCGTTACCCGGATACATCAGCGTGCCCTCCCGGCTTGGCGGGGTGTACATGCCTTCCCAGCGCAGGGCCTTCAGCTTGTCTCGACACACGACCCGGTCCAACCGGGTCAAGCCCCAGGCCTGCTCGGGCCGCAGGTCCAAGCCCGCCAGCGGCGGCGGCTTGAGCGGAAAGGGCTGGGTGGGCGAGAGGCGCTCGCCCGGCACCCGACCCTGGGGGACCGGTCTCTCCTCGATCTCGAACAGGGGACGGCCGGTCTCACGATGGAGAACAAACACGAAACCCATTTTTGTGGTCTGGACCAGTGCGGGAACGGCTTGGTCGCCACGTCTCAGGCTGACCAGAGCGGGTTGAGCCGGAACGTCAAAATCCCACAGGTCGCGGTGCACGGTCTGGTAGTGCCAGACGACCCGCCCGGTCGAAGCCCGGAGCGCCACGACCGCACTGCCGTAGTAGTCGAGGTTCGAGTCGCCCCGGAAGTAGTCCGGCGACGGATTCCCGGTCGGCACAAAGACGAGGTCGCGCCGGGTATCAACCGACATGGGCGCCCACACGTTTGGCGTGCCCAGGGCATAGCCCACCGAACCGGTGTTGTCCGGGCTCGGTACGAAGTCGGGCGGGGCAAGATCCCAGCTCCAGCGCAGCTTCCCGGTTCGCGCATCCCAGGCCCGCACCACCCCGCTGGGCGGATTCACGCGTACATTATCGGCCACCGCTGATCCCACGATCACCAGATCGTGCACAATCGCCGGTGGCGAAGTCACCTGATACTCGCCCAGCCACCGGATATCCCCAACGCCGGGATTCAGATCGACGACGCCCGTGTCGCCAAAGTCCGCGCACGGCGTACCGGTGGCCGCGTCGAGGGCGATGAGCCGGGCGTCGTTAGTGGCGGTGAAGATACGTCGCCGGCAGGCAGCTCCGGCCGGCCGGTCTGCGTCCAGCCAGCTCGAAACCCCGCGACACACCAGCTGGTTGGCGTACTGCCCGGACAGATCGGTGTGCGGGTCGTAGGTCCAGCGCTCCTGGCCGGTTTCAGGATCGAGGGCGATCACCCGGTTGAAGGGCGTACAAAAATAGAGCGTCTGATCGACCATAATGGGGGTGGCCTGAAAGGCGCTGGTTGACGGGATGTCTCCCGTCCCGTCCGACAGGTCCCCGGTATGGTACTCCCAGGCAATCGCCAGACGGTTCACATTATCCCGGGTGATCTCGCTAAGCGGGCTATGGCGTTGCCCCCCCTCATCGCCGCCATAGGCCGACCAGGGGCTGACCGGCGCGTCGGGGCGAGGGACGAACGGAGCGGAGGCGGAGGGATCGCAGGCGCCGCAAAAGATCGCCAGGAGGAGGCCGACAACACCCCAAATCAAGCGCATATCCATGACGCCCAGAGGTGCTGTCGTCCTACTGGCGTGCCTCGGCAATATGCTGCCGCGCGGAGGCCAGCGCGTTTTTATCCACAATGTCCGCTACCGCTTCAAGCAAGGCATCGACCAGGCTGTCATCGCCCCCAACCCGGAGCAGGGCCTTGTAGTGAAACGCGATCTGGAGCGCCCCCTGGGCAATCAGCGCACCCAGCACGATGGCTTCGCGTTCGATCAGCAGCAGCCCGGCCCGACCAAAGACCCGGCCAAAGTCGTCGTAGCGCACCCATTCGGCCAGTTCGGGACTGATCTGACTGAGCCGCTTGATGAGCTGCTGGGTCTCCTCACTGCCGCCGGTCAGCCGCTCTTGCACCCGCATCCCGCGTTCGCCCCAAATGCTCGGGGCATACTCCGGCCAGGGTTCGGTCGGCTGCGGACTCTGCCCCTGCGAGCGTTGGCTGATGTAGTCGGGATACACCCGCTGAAAGCGTCCCAACGTGCTCAGGGTCCGCGGATAGCCGATGTAGGGCAGCAGGTTCAGGACCGCCTCGTACATCTGGAGCTGGCTGAGTCCGGCGTCCTTGCCCTGGCTGAAGAGCTGCTCGGCAGTGTCGAACCGTCCCGAGGCGCCGGCCGCAGATATTTTACACAGCGCAACCAGCGCGGTCTGGTTGTAGGCTGTGCTTTGGGCTTGCGCGGCCAGCGGCAACAGGCCCACAGCACAAACGAGCCCGATTGCCAGCGTCCCGCTTCCCCTCCAACCGCGCGTCATTGTTGTCCGCTTGTGCATACGCCCCCCTGTCACGAGCCGAGAATACGTCCGTCTTACTGCAAATGCCTGTGCCGTGCCAGGCGCTTGCCGGCCACCCGCGTAGAGTATGGGACCAGGCAGACATGGGCGGCCTGTTTCACGGCACGCTGGAACCTGCGCGCTCGGTCCTGGTATGCTGACAGGCGTGCGACTGATCCGCCTGCTCAAAAAAGACTTGGCCAGAGAGATCTCGACCTGGGTTGACCGGGAGCTGATCTCGGTTGACCAGGCGCAAGCGATCTGCCGGCTGTACGGCGTCGATTACACCGCGATACTCGCCCGTTCGACGTCCTACAGTCTGCTGGTCGTCCTGGGCTGTGTCTTCATTGGGCTGGCCCTGATTACGGTGATCGGAGCGAACTGGGACACGCTCCCACGGGAGCTGCGGATGGCGGGCTTACTCGCCCTGACCGTCGGCACCCACGGCCTGGCGCTGCGGCTCCACCTGTCGGACAGGACCTCGCAGGCTGCGGGCCTCTTCATCCTGGGCAACCTGTTCTACGGCGCATCCATCATCCTGATCGCGCAGATCTATCATCTGGGCGAGCATATGCCCGACGGGGTGTTCTGGTGGGCGCTCGGCGGTCTGCCGCTCGGCGTCGTGCTGTGTCATGCCTGGCTCACGCTGCTGAGCGCCTGGCTGGCCCTGGTGTGGTTTTTCATGGAATACGCGCTGGGCTTCTTCGGCGCGTCGTTTCCGCTGTTTCTGGCGGCGCAGCTGTACGTCCTGGTCAGGGGCCGACCGAGCATCACCCTGTTTCTGACCGCTGTCGTCAGTCTCTTCTTCTGGATTGAAGCCGCGTTGTCTGTCCTGTGGGCAGACAGCTCTGGACGATTGGAGCCGGCGGCCGAGCACCTCTTCGTCGGCGTGGCGCTGTTCATTCTTGCCCACGCCGCCAGCCATTGCTTGCAGGCCAGAGACGAGGCCAAGGCCAAGGACTATGGTGCGGTGCTGTCGCTGTGGACCCTGCGCTTGGGTCTCCTCAGCCTGCTCGTGCTGAGCTTTGAGGCGCCCTGGGCCGGTCTGATTGAGGCCGACTGGAACAACCTGGGGTCGATGTGGGTCATGGTCGGTGCCTTGCTGGCAGGCGCCGTGTGGCTTGGGACCAAGACCGCACGGCTGCCCTCGCTCCTCACCCTGAGCCTGCTGAGCGCTGCCGCCATGCTCGCAGTGATCCTGATCGAGGATGCGGATGATGCGGTGTATCTCCAGATCCTCGATAATATCGCCCTTGTCGGGGCGGGCACCTGGCTGATCGTTCAGGGCACGCTGCGCGGCGTCTCGCACTACTTCTCGCTGGGTGTCGGCGCAATTCTTCTGACCGCCTTCCTGCGCTATGTGGACTTGATCGGCGACTACATCGGCGCCGCGCTGCTGTTCCTGGTGCTGGCCCTGCTGCTGGGAGCGGCGCGGTATTGGAAAGTGCGGCAGACACAGGCAGGCCCAGCATGACGCGCCGACACATCGCGCTCGCGCTGTGCGCCACCATCGCCTTGCAGTTTTTCGTCCTGCTCGGCATGGTCGTCAACGCCGCCATCCCCCTGTGGACCGGCAGGGAAATCCACGTCAGAACGATTCCGGTTGATCCCCGTTCGCTGTTTCGCGGCAACTACGCCCGCCTGAGCTACGGGTTCACCACGCTGCCCGAGGACGCGCTGGGCGAGCCGATAACACGTCCCCGCGTCGGCGAGGTCTTGTACGTGAGCCTCCAACAGGACGAAGAGCATGTGTACGATTTTGCCGGGGCGTCTGTCGACCGGCCGGCGGACGGCGTCTTTCTGCGCGGCCGGATTACCCATAATACTCCACCGTATCGCGTCGCGTATGGGATCGAAGCGTTCTTTGCCCCGAAAGACAAAGCGGTGCAACTGGAGGACGATCTTCGTAGTGGCGGCCTTGCCGTTGTGATGGTATCCGAGACTGGCAAGGCGGCGCTCAAGGAGGTCATTCCGCCTCCGGCTCAGGACTGAGGCGAGCCGCAGCAGGCGAGCAAGAAAGAAGGCTGTGTATGAAACGTGTTGGTATTGATGTCGGCGGAACCTTCACCGACCTGATTTATGTGGACGAAGACCAGGGTCAGGTGGTGATCCATAAGCTGCCCAGCACCCCGGCCGACCCGGCTGAGGCCACCCTGCTGGGGCTGGACGCCGTGTGCGAGCGGGCCGGGGTTGAGCCGGCTGGCCTTGACCACCTGTTTCACGGCACGACGGTCGCCACCAATATCGTGCTGGAACACAACGGCGCCAAGGTCGGCATGCTGACGACCAGGGGCTACCGCGATATTCTGCACATCGCCCGCCATAAACGCCCCCTGTCCTTCAGCCTGTACCAGGACGTGCCGTGGCAGCAGCACCCCCTGGTGCGGCGACGCTATCGGCGTCCGATCAGCGAGCGGGTCATTGCCCCGGACGGCGAGGTGCTCGCCCCGCTCAACGAGGACGAGGTGCGTGAGGCGGTGCGGATGATGAAGGCCGAGGGGGTCGAAGCGGTCGCCATCTGTTTTCTGTTTTCGTTTCTGAACCCGGACCACGAGCAGCGCGCCAAGGCCATTGTCCAGGAGGAGTTTCCCGACGCCTATTTGTCCGTGCGGCACGAGGTGCTGCCCCAGTACCGCGAGTACGAGGGCTTCAGCACGGTGTGTTTGAACGCCTCAATCGGTCCCAAGGTCAGCCAGTACATCGAGCGCCTCAACCGCGCGGTGAGCGCCAAAGGCCTGCGCGGCGGCCTGCACCTGATGACCTCGGTGGGCGGCGTAGCCACGCCCCAGGGAGCGATGCAACGGCCGGTCAACCTGCTGATGTCGGGACCCGTGGCCGGCCTGATCGGCGGGATTTGGACCGGCAAAACGGCCGGTTCGCCGAGCGTCATCACCCTCGATGTGGGCGGCACCTCGGCCGATATCGGCGTGGCAGCAAACGGCCAGACGCGCATGAAGCACCTGCTCGACACCCAGGTCGGGGGCTATCACGCCATGATCCCGATGGTCGAAATTGACGCTATCGGAGCCGGGGGCGGCAGCCTGGCCTATATTGACGCGGGCGGCATGTTCCGGGTCGGGCCAAAAAGCGCGGGCGCCGAACCCGGTCCGGCGTGTTACGGTCGGGGCGGCGATCAACCGACCGCCACCGACGCCCTGGTCGTGCTCGGTCGGCTGCGGCCCGAGAGCTTTCTGGGTGGCCGGGTCCCGCTCCACAAACGGCTGGCCGAGGACGCCATTGAGCGCCAGCTGTGCCGCCCTCTGGGTACAGACCTGGAACAGGCCGCGCTGGGCGTGGCGCGGATTCTGACCCACGGCATGGTCGAGGGCATTGAGATCAGCAGCGTACGCAAAGGCTACGACCCGCGCGATTTTGCGCTGGTGGCGGCGGGCGGCGCCGGGCCGCTGTTTGCCTGTGATATCGCCCAGGAACTGGGTATTCCGCAGATCCTGGTGCCGCGCTATCCGGGCATTACCTCGGCCCTGGGTCTGCTGGCCACCGACATCGTGTACGAGTTCGTCAGCACCGAGATGCAGCTGTTCTCCAGCCTGGACCGCGACAGGCTGGGCGCAGACTTTGCCAGCCTGGAGCGACAGGCGACCGAGCGCTTGCAGGCCGACCGGCTCGACCCCGCACACAGCCTGCTGCGGCGCATTGCCGACTGCCGCTATATCGGTCAGGGCTATGAGCTGCGGGTCGAGCTACCGGCCGGACCAATTGACCAGGCCTGGCAGGAGCGAGCCGCAGAGGCGTTTCATCAGGCCCACGAGCGCGAATATGTGCGCCGCTTCCCGGACAGTGACATCCAGATTGTGAACATCCGGGTTCAGGGCGTGGGGCTGATGCCCGAGCTGCGGCTCACACAGCTGCCGGCCGGAGACGCCTCGCCCGCAGACGCGCTGACCGCCAGCCACGAGGTGGTGTTCAGCCAGGACGGCAAGCCGACACGGCTGGCCAGCGCATTTTACCGACGAGACCTGCTCAAGGCCGGTAACCGCATCAGCGGCCCGGCCATCATAGAACAGCTCGACAGTACGGTCGTCATCAATCCCGGCCTGACCGCCGAGGTTGATCGGTACGGGACGATTCTGATTGAGTGTCGATAAGGAGACAGGCGTATGTCACAGACAGACAGTAGCGGTAGCCACGGCTCGGCTCGGACGATCGATCCCATTACCCTGCGCGTCCTCAACGGCGCGTTCACGGCTGCGGCCAAGGAGATGGCCCACGTCCTGTACCGGATGTCGTACTCCAGCATCATCCGCGAGTCCGAAGACCTCGGCGCCGGGCTGTACGACGCCGAGGGCGACGAGATCTGCGAGAGCGACACCTCGCCCATGCACGTCGGCTCGCTGCCGGCCTATATCCGGGGCTTTCTCAAACGCCTGGACGGCAAGATCAACGACGGCGATGTGATCCTGCACAACCATCCCTACCACGGCTCGACCCACACGCCCGACCTGGCCGTGGCCGTGCCGGTGTTCTGGGACGGCCGCCTGATCGGTTTTGCTGCGGTCACGGCCCACCTGCTCGACATGGGCGGCGCGGCGCCGGGCCTGAACGTGGATGTGGTTGACGTGTGGGCCGAGTCGCGGCTGTTCAACGGCATCAAGCTGTACAACGCCGGGGTCAAAAACGAGGATCTGTGGCAGTTCTTCCTGGATAATGTCCGCACCCCGGAGATGAATACCGGCGATATCGAGTCGATGATTGCGGCCTGTCAGCTGGGGCGCGAGCGTTTCCTCAGCCTGGTCGAGAAGTACGGCGTGGAGACGGTGCTGGATACCGCCCATGAGCTGATGGACTACTCGGAGCGCATGCTGCGCAGCGAGATCGAAAAAATCCCCGACGGCGAGTACACCGCCCCGACCCAGTATCTGGACGACGATGGGCGTAACCGTGACCAACCGCTGGCCGTGTGCGTCAGCGTCAAGGTCGAGGGCAGCGAGCTGACGATTGACCTGACTGGCTCCAGCCCGGAAGTGCCGACCGGCTATAACGTGCCGTATGAGGGCAGCACCCTGGTCGCCTCGTATGTCATTGTGCGCAGCATCCTGCTCGACGAGGCCACGTTTCCGGATGCCGTGCCCCAGAACGAGGGCATCTTTCGGCCGATCAAGGTCATTGCGCCGGAGGGCACAATCTTTAATCCGCGCTTTCCACGCGCCTGCTTCAGCCGCTTCAACCAGGTCCAGTATCTGGCCGACGGGGTGAACCTGGCGCTGGCCCAGGCCGTGCCGGACAAGGTGTGTGCCGGCAATGCGGCCCACGTCCATTTTCTGAGCTACAGCGGATTTCAGGAAGACAAAGGCCAATACTGGGTCTATCTGGAGGTCAACGAGGGCAACTGGGGCGGCCGACACGGCAAGGACGGCCTCGACTCGATTGCCTGCCTGATTGAAAACACCCGCAATAATCCGGTCGAAGAGCTTGACCTGCGCTTTCCCATGCGCAACGAGCGCTATGAATTGCGAGAAGAGCCGATCGCGCCGGGCAAGTGGCGCGGCGGAGTCGGGATTGTCCGGGAAAATCGCTTTCTGGTGCCCGGCTATCTGTCCTCGGAGGCCGAGCGGCATTTCGATCCGCCCAAAGGCATCTTCAAGGGCCAGGACGGCTGTCGGGCGTCCATGATCAAGAACCCCGGGGTCGAGGGCGAACAGCGTCTGCACAGCAAAGTCACCGGCTATCCGATGCAGGCTGACGAGTTGCTACAGATCAAGACGGCCAACAGCGGCAGCTACGGCGATCCGTTTGAGCGCGACCCGGAGCGGGTGCTGGACGACGTGCTGGACGATTTCATCACCCTTGCCATGGCCGAAAAAGACTACGGCGTGGTGATCGATCCAACGACGATGCGGATCGACGCCCAGGCGACCGCGCGGCGCAGGGCGCAGCGGTCGTGAGTCTTGCCCAGCTTCCAGGTTCCGCGCCACAGAACACAGATAGTGATAGGCGTACCTCGGAGGCCCGCACGTTTTCTTTGACGCGGAATGACACGGGTCGGTCCCAGACGATTCGGCTTCTTCCTGCTTGGAGGGTTGTGCCTGATGTCGGGGCCGGTATGGGCTCAGGAAGCTGACGCGCTGGGGACCGTCTCCGTGGGAAGCGGACACGGGGTGTATACCTGGAATCCTTTTCCAGACAGCGAACCGGGGGCATTTCGTGGTATCGCCGAAAGCGCAGACAACGTCCTGGGGCCTGCGACCTGCACCTCTGCATATTCGTATCGGTTCGTTGGAGATGCCGAGCCACCGGCCGCCGTCCCAGAGGGCCTGTGTGACCCGGCCTCGGCAAATGTCTGGTCCGTCTCGGTTGAGGACAGCGACATACAATGCAGGCTGGACAACACCGGGCAGCGTTTCAGCATGACTTTCGACGACTTCGTGCTGTGCGTTCCGCTCTCCTGCTATGGAGAGTATGATCCGGCTCTTGGTTTTCCACCTGTCCAGGCGGGGTGCGTTGGAGCCGTCATTGCCACGTTTACAGCGACGGAGCAAAACGGGGCTTTTGAGACAACAACACACACAGTCGAGCACGTGAACTACGATCAGGTGGAGTGGGACGCGGAGCGCAGTCTAGTCGTGGCTCACGTCAGCAGCACGGCGGCTGGAACGATAACGGCGGCCACCTTCAGCGCCCCGGAAGCAGACCGACCCGCCCGTGATGTTGCGCTGGAAGTACCGGCGCAGGGTTCGACGGTGAGCGGCATCGGCCTGATCTCAGGCTGGTCGTGCCTGGAGGGGAACCTTGAGGCCGAGATCAGCGACGCGAATGGGGTCATTACCAGCGTTCCCCTTCCGCATGGCGGCTCGCGAGCGGATACCGAATCCGCCTGTGGCGATAGCCTCAACGGTTTCGGTGCACCCATGAATTGGACCCTTCTCGGCTCGGGCGAGAAAACCATCCGCCTCATGCAAAACGGCGAAGCGGTGGCTTCCCGGGACTTCTCTGTTGTGGCCTTCGAGACGGAGTTCGTGAGCGGGGCGAGCGGCATGTGCCGCGTCGATGATTTTCCGAGTGCGGGCCACAGCGTTACGGTCGAGTGGGACGAGCCTCAACAGAGTTTCGTGGTCACCGAGATACGCTAATACCAGATCTCCATCCGCAGGCCCTTGGCATCGAGCGGCGGCTGGGCCGGAAGCCGCTGGGCCGCGCCGGCGGCAATCCGCCCGGCCAGCCAGGCCAGGACACACGCGTCCAGACAATCGTCGAGCCCGACCTGCACACGCCGGTAGCGGGTCGTGACCGTGTCGAGCAGATTTCGAACAGCCCGAAATGAGGCCAGCCGTTCGAGTGCCCGCAGGCGTTCCTCACGTCCGACCGGGGTCTTTTTACTGTGCCGCATCACCACCCCGTCCAGCGACCGAAAGGCCAACTCGGGGTGGGCTTCGTACACCCGCCCTTGCAGCTCGGGGGTCATCAGCCGGTCCACTTCCCGGATTTTGGCCATGATGCCAAATGCCTGGATGCTCAGCCCGTGGCCACGGACCTGGTCATAGCGGGTCGCTCCGAGCAAACTGCGGACCGGCGGACTGAACACGCTGCTGGCCCGGCCGGGCAGCCGGCGGCGCGCCAGGCGGTCGCATTCCCGCCCACCGACCTGGCGCCGGTCCAGCAGACCAATCGGGATATCAATGGCGATGAGGTTCGGCCTGGGGTGGAGGGCAAGGACGGCGCCAAAGTCGGGGCACAGCCGGACGACGGGTTCCTGCGTCTGGGGACTAAGACACACCACCAACCACCCGGCCGGACAGCCATCCACGCCAGCCGTCCACATACTCTTCCGGTGCTCCGATCAAAAGATGCGGATCAGGACTGGTCCGAGCTGGCCCGAAACGGCTCAAGGTCGGCAAAATTGCCGCTCCGCAGAAGGTCTACCACCCAACGGTGACCCTCTTCGGCTTCCTGCTGCTGGTGCCACTGGAGGCCGTACACGGCCTGGGCCTCGTCAGCTACGTCCTGGCCTTCCAACGGGTACACCGCAGTGCCAAAGCGCGCGCCGTGTTTGGCCCGCCGCAGGATATAGGGCGGAAATTGCTGGGTCGAAACCACGAACGGGTGCGGATGCGCTTCAACCTGATCCTCCCAGCCGGTGGGTCGCCACATGGGACTGAAGCCGTAGTACCAGCCCCAGGCTGCGCTGACGGCGAGCAGGCCCAGGCTGCCGACGACCATCGGCAGGCCATACGGAGAATGGTAGACCCAGGCCAGACCGCCAAAAAAAAGGCCGGCCAAGCCGGTCACCACCCCAGCGTGGGTCATAATCGTAATGCTCCTCACCCGTCTCTCCTTTTTCTGCGGGCTGAAGCGTCTTTATAGTCCGCCGCCCCACGCCCCTGCAATCGCGTCTATCCAGTGTCTGAGCTGTTCTTGCTTTTCCGAAAAAAGTCAGATAGGGGCGTGATCCCAGAGACCTGCCCAAATCACACGCGGCTGGGCAGATGGGGGAAGGACTGCGGAAGAGAGGGACGCGATGCAGCGAGGAGTGAGATTCTGGATACTGTGGGTGTTCGCTATCGTCGGGATAAGCGCGTGCAGCATGCCAGCAAAAAAGCGGGACGGGATGGTCCTCGGCGCGCTCGCCGGAGCCCTGGCCGGCGGAGGGATAGGCGCCGGAATCGGACCCGAGGCGAGTGACAATGAGGGCGATGGACGGGGGGCGGGGATCGCCATTGGCGCGGCTGTCGGGACCGTCCTTGGCGGGATGATCGGCTATGCGCTGGCTCAAGAGGAGCCCCCGCCACCACCCCCACCACCTCCGCCGCCCCCACCGCCCCCCCCGCCACCTCCACCGCCACCCCCGCCCCCACCGCCGGAACCGGACCCGTGTGAAGGACTGGTCCTGCCGGGCGTCATGTTTGACTTCGATGAGTCGGACATCCGGCCTGACTTCGAGCCGGTGCTCGATACAGTCGCCGCCCGGCTCACCGAGTGTCCCGATGTCCACATCACGGTCGAGGGGCATACCGACTCGCGGGGCTCCGAGGCGTATAACCAAACCCTGTCCGAGCGACGGGCTGCGGCGGTTGCCGGCTATCTGGAAGCCCAGGGAGTCGCGGCCGCGCGGCTTGACTCGGTCGGCATGGGCGAGGGAGTTCCCATTGAACCGAACCAGAACCCGGACGGCAGCGATAACCCGGACGGACGGGCCATGAACCGACGGGTCGTCCTGACGCCCCGATAAAGGAGACAGGCTATGAGTACGGTGACACTGCCCAAGGGCCAAACGGCGCTGCTCATCATGGATTGTCAGAATGACATCGTTCATGAAGACGGCAAGTTTGGCGGAAAACTGACCGGCGGCACGATGCCCAGGCGCATCCGGGAACAAGGCATCCTGGAGACCATCAGCAAGCTCGCCGCTGCGGCTCGGCAGGCCGGCGTACCGGTCATTCACGTCCGCCACGCCTACCGGCCGGACTATGTCGATCTGCCCACCAACGCCCCGCTGTGGGCAAACATGAAGGAACTCCAGGCCCTGCAAGACGGCAGCTGGGGAGCCGAGATTCATGATACGGTCAGCGCCCAGTCCCAGGACATCGTCCTGGTCAAAACGCGGGTCAGCGCCTTTTACGCCAGTCCGCTGGCCGGTATTCTCGAGGCCCAGGGGCTGCACCACCTGATCCTGACCGGCGTCGCCACCGACGGCGTTGTCGAGGGCACGGCCCGGGACGGGATCGACCGCGGCTATTCTCTGACCATCCCCAAGGACTGCTGTATCGCCACCAGCGAAGAGGCCCATCAGGTCATCCTGGGTGGGATACTGTCGGCCTTTGCCAGCGTGTGTGAGGCTGACGACATCATCCAGGCCCTGGCCTAGCACGCCCTCCCCTGTCAAAAAGGGGACGCTGATCTCTGCCAGCAGCGTCCCCTGCTAAGGAGCACGGACATGACCCAGACCAGTGCGCTGGCCGGTATTCGGGTAATTGACCTCACCAATAACCAGGCCGGTCCGTCGTGCGGACAGATGCTGGCCTGGCTCGGAGCCGAGGTGATCAAGGTTGAGGAACCGAGCAAGGGCGATGTCGCTCGAACCAGTCTGGGCGATCAACCGGGCGTCGACAGCCTGTTCTTTCTGACCTTTAACGCCAATAAACGCAGCCTGACAATCAACCTCAAAAGCGCCCAGGGCAAAGAGGTGTTCAGCAAACTGATCAAGACGGGTGATGTCCTGCTGGAAAACTTCGGGCCGGGCGTCCTGGACCGTCTGGGCTTTGCCTACCCGAAGCTCAAGAGCCTGAACCCCGGCCTGGTCCTGGCCAGCATCAAGGGCTTTGGCACCTACGGTCCCCACAGCCACTACAAGAGCTATGAGCCGATCGCCCAGGCCATGGGCGGTTCGATGAGCGTGACCGGTTTTCCTGACGCACCACCGACGGTGACCTGGGCGTGTGTCGGCGATTCGGGCACCGGCATGCACTGCACCATCGGGATTCTGGCCGCGCTGATGCAGCGCCACGCGACCGGCGAGGGACAGCAGGTTGAGGTGTCGATGCAGGACGCGGTGGTCAATCTGGTCCGGGTCAGTCTGCGCGACCATCAGCGCGCCGGGCGGCCGGTGGAGCGCAACGGCAACCAGCTCGGGCCGTTTGTGCCGGCCACGACCTACCGCTGTCATCCCGGCGGCCCGAATGACTATGTGTTCATTATCGCCCAACAGCAGATGTGGTATCCGCTGCTGCGCACCATCGGCCGCGAGGAGCTGATCGGCGATCCGCGCTATGACACGGTCAAGGCGCGGGTGGAGCGACGGGATGAGGTCAACGCCTTTATCGAGGACTGGACCAGCCAGCGACCCAAACACGAAGTGATGCGTCTGCTGGCCGAGGCGGGCGTCCCGTGCGGAGCCTGTCAGGACACCGGCGAACTCCTGACCGACCCCCATCTGCACGCCCGGGACATGATTGTCGAGGTCGAGCATCCGGCGCGCGGCAAATACCTGACCGCAGGCAACCCGATCAAGCTGTCGGCCTCGTCGGTGCCGATTACCAGCTCACCGCTGCTGGGTCAGCACAACGCCGAGCTCCTGGCTGAGCTGGGCTATTCAGAGGCGGACATGGCCACCCTCAAGGAAGCCGGGGCGATTTAATCTGGAGCGACACTCCGCCGGGGCGTCGCCACGACACGAGTGGAAGCGACTTCCTTATTCGACGGCCTCCTGGGCTTCGGTCTGGGGGATAGCGACGCGCAGCCCGAACTTCTCCCGGATTCGGGCCTCAACGTCGGTCGCAATATCAGGATTGTCGCGGAGATAGGTCTTGGCGTTCTCCCGGCCCTGGCCGATCCGGTCTCCGCTGTACGAGTACCAGGCTCCGGCTTTCTCGATAATGCCCTGGTCGGTCCCGATGTCGATCAGCTCGCCCTCTTTGGACACACCCCGGCCGTACAAGATATCGAACTCGGCCTCTTTGAACGGTGGCGCAACCTTGTTTTTCACCACCTTGACCTTGGTGCGATTGCCGACAACGGCGTCGGCGCTCTTGACCGCGCCGGTCCGACGAATGTCCAAACGCACCGAAGCATAAAACTTGAGGGCGTTTCCTCCGGTCGTTGTCTCCGGATTGCCGAACATCACGCCGATCTTCATCCGCACCTGGTTAATGAAGATGACCATGGTCTTTGAGCGTGCAATCGTCCCGACCAGCTTACGCAAGGCTTGGGACATGAGGCGGGCCTGGAGTCCCATCTGTGGCTCGCCCATCTCCCCCTCGATCTCTGCCCGGGGGACCAGGGCGGCCACCGAGTCGACGACAACGATATCAATCGCCCCGCTGCGCACCAGGGTTTCGGTAATCTCGAGCGCCTGCTCACCGTTGTCCGGCTGCGAGATCAGCAACTCCTCGCCCTGTACGCCCAGCTTTTGGGCGTAGGTCATATCGAGCGCGTGTTCGGCGTCCACAAAGGCGCAGGTGCCACCCGTTTTCTGGGCCTGGGCCACCACATGCAGGGCCAGGGTCGTTTTTCCCGATGACT
The DNA here is from genome assembly GCA_021296095.1 of Desulfurellaceae bacterium. Classification (NCBI taxonomy): domain Bacteria; kingdom Pseudomonadati; phylum Campylobacterota; class Desulfurellia; order Desulfurellales; family Desulfurellaceae; species Desulfurellaceae bacterium. The sequence goes on from JAGWBB010000025.1 coordinate 39,865, forward strand.
CGGGACCGTAGATCTCAACCACCCGACCGCGCGGCAGCCCGCCAATGCCCAAGGCCAGGTCCAGGGTCAGCGAACCGGTCGAAATGGCCTCAATGTCCTGGATGACAGCGTCTTCGCCGAAGCGCATGATTGAGCCCTTGCCAAACTGTTTTTCAATCTGGCTGACCGCCAGATCAAGCGCTCGCTCGCGGTCTCTATCGTGTTTTTCACTCGCCATGGCTGCTCCTTAGTTGCTGAGGGGGACTGATCCCAAGGCGGTATAGATCGCCCCGGTAGGCAAAGGCAAGCGTGATCTCCTTTTGACCTCTTGTGTTATCACGCTTGCCTTTGGTCGCAGGTCGCTCCGATACAGGCTGACCCGGTCTATGACACTCGTGCCAAAAGAGACGTGCCGGTAGTCCTGGACGAGGGGCAAGACCCGGTCCCAGCCGCGCTGAGAACGAACCCGACCAAGCGTGACATGGGGGCGAAAGTCGCGCTGTTCGGCCGGAAAATCCAGCTCTGACAGAGCTGTTTCAATGGCTTTGCTCAACCCAGGCAACGGGGAGTGCTGCTCGCCCTGGAGATCCTCAGCGTTCGCATTGCCGTGCAGCCCGGCCCAGATGACCCGCGGCCGCTTGAGACTCGGGAATCCGCCCAACTGGCGGGCCTCGACCTGAAACGCCGGGCAGTCACGTCCGACATGCCGCAGCCGGGTCAGGATGGGGGCGACCTGATGCTGATCGATATTCCCCAGAAATTTCAGGGTCAGGTGCATGTTTTCAACCCGGGTCCAACGCACCGCGCCCGTCTCGCCGTCGGCGCGGCGCAGGACAGCCTGGACTTTCGCTATTTCTTCGACTACAGATGGAGCCAGATTAACCGCGATAAAGGCGCGAATCAAGGGGATTCCTCGAAACGGCCCCTATCTCCGAATAAAACTGGCCTCATTGATCGGAAGCCCGAGCAGAGCCCGCCGGACCCAGTCAAGCGCCAGCTGGGAGATGAGGGTTTTGATCCAGTCGCGGTTGCCCCACAGTTTGTAGCGGCGCGAGACCACACCGGCGTCGTTGGCCAGGGCCAGACAGGCGGTGCCGACCGGCTTGTCCTCGGTCGCGCCGTCCGGGCCGGCAATGCCGGTCATGGCAATCCCGATATCGCTGGCCAACCGCTCGCGCACACCGCTGGCCATTTCACCCACCACCGCTTCGCTGACCGCGCCGTGGCGCTCCAGGGTCTGGGGCTCGACGCCCAGGAGCTGGGCTTTGGCCGCATCCGAGTAGGCGACAAGACTGCCCCGGAAGTAGGTTGAGCTGCCCGGCACGTTGGTCAGCCGATGACCGACCAGCCCGCCTGAGCAGGCTTCGGCCACGCCGAGCGTCTTCCCGCTGTCTGTGAGCAGCCGGCCGACCACCTCTTCCATGGTGACGTCCCCCTCGCCGTAGACGTAGGCGCCGATCTTGTCCCGGATCCGCTCGGACAGGCCGTCCAGCCGCTGCTCAGCCTCGCCCGGCTTGCCACGGACCGTCACCCGCATCGAGATCTGGGGAAAATTGGCCCGAAAGGCGAGCCGGCCCTCGTCCTCGTCAATCGTTCCGGCGATCATTTCGTCGAGCCCGGATTCGCTGATCCCGAAGGTCTGAAAGGTGCGGGTCAGAAACAGGTCACCCCCGCCGCGCATCTCCCGCACCCAGGGCAAGACCGTCTCTTCCATCATCGGCTTCATTTCGCGCGGTACGCCGGGCAGCACAATCAGATGTTTTGTGCCGTGGGGCGTATCCAGGTCGAGCCGATAGCCGGGCGCCGTACCCAGATGGTTGGGTACGATGACCGCGCCGGCCGGGAACTGGGCCTGTTTCAGATTGTTCTCGGGCATGACCCGATTGAACGAGGCGAACAAGCGCCGGATATTCTCGGCCACCTCTTCGGAAAACGTCAGCTCCAGGCCAGCGACTTTAGCCACCAGCTCGGTGGTCAGATCGTCGGCCGTCGGCCCGATGCCGCCCGTTGAGACAATCACATCGGCCTGCTCCATAGCCTGACGCCAGGCCCACACGATCCGCTCGGCCACGTCGCCGACGGTAATCACCGTCGCCACCTCCAGGCCGGCCTCGACAAACTTATTGGCAATATAATTGGCGTTCGTATCGACCACTTTACCGGTCGTGATCTCGTCCCCAGTGCTGAGAATGGCCACCCGTTCAATCATAAGACACTCCTGGTGAGAAGGCGGAGCACGAGATTGGCGTACAGCCCCGCCACAACATCGTCGAATACAACCCCGAGCCCGCCGGCGACCTGGCGATCAAAGTAGCGCGCCGGCGGGGGCTTGAGGATATCAAACAGGCGAAAAAGCGCAAAGGCGAGAATCAGGCGAGTTGGTGTGAGATCCAACCAGGCGGTCGCGCACAAAAAACCGGCGACCTCATCAATGACGATCTTTCCGCTATCGTGCTCGCCGAGGTAGCCCTCGGCCGCGCCGGCCAGCCAGCACGCCACGCCAATGAACACGCCGAGGGCGAGGAACTGAACGGCGGGCGGCAGTGTGGCAAAGACGAAGATCAGCGGCAGGGCGGCCAGGGAGCCGAACGTCCCGGAGGCCACCGGCGCGTAGCCGAGGTAGGCGCCGGTGGCCAGAAAAAGGATCAGCCCGCGCACGCTGCGCCCCAGACCTCAGAGGCTGTTTTGCAGCGCGTCTCGAAAATCCGGGTGGGCGATGCCGATCAGGGCTTCGGCCCGGGCGTGCAGGTCTTTACCTTTGAGTCGGGCGGCGCCGTATTCGGTCACAATATAGTCGGTGCAGAAGCGCGGGGTGGTCACCATCGCCCCGCTAGCCAGGCTCGGCACAATCTTGGAGTGCTTGCCGTCTTCGGTGGTGGAAGGCAGGGCGATGATCGAGAGGCCGTCGTCCGACAGCGCGGCCGCCTCGACATAGTCCAGACTGCCGCCCACCCCGCTGATTTGGACCGGCCCGATGGTCTCGCCGTTGCTCTGGCCGTGGAGGTCGATCTCGACCGCCGAGTTGATGGATATGAAGCGGGGCAGTTTGGCCAGCAACAGGATATTATGCGTTACGCTCGAGGTGACCATTTGCACGCTCGGCGTTCGACCGCAGAAGTCGTACAAGTCCTGTGTGCCGGCCAACTCACCGGTGACCAGCTTGGGCGTGTGGCGGACCTTATCCATGAACTCGATCAGCCCCTGTGAGAGCATGCCCGAGTACAGGTTGACCCCACGTTTTTCGGCCAGACGGCCCAACACCATATCGGGCACCGAGCCGACTCCTAACTGCACCCAGGCGTTGTTCGGCACCAGTTCCAGAACAGTCTCGGCGATCTTTCGGTCCCGCTCGGTCTGGTGCGGAGGGGTGTAGACGCCGAGCGGCTCGGACGATTCAATAGCCAAGTCAATCTTATCGACCGGCACTCGGCTGTTGCCCGCAGTCACCGGCATATTGGGATTGACCTCGGCAATGACGAGCTTGGCGCTGTCAATGAAATCCTGGTACAGACTGACCGAAATCCCCAGGCTGACCGCGCCTTCGCCGTCCGGCGGCGAGACTTGGGCGACAACGACATCGGGCTGAATCAGTCCGTTCTTGCTGACAATTTTGGTGATCTCGCTGAACCGCATCGGCACGAAGCCGACCTTGTTGGCCTTGAAAAGATGGCGAATCTGGGGCGCGGCCTGCCAGGTTGTATACGTGAAGTTCGTGCCCAGGCCATGACGTAAAAACGGGTAGGAGCCAAAGGCCAGGCCGGAATAAATCATCAGATTTTTGAAGCGCTCAACCTCTTGTTCAAAGGCCCCATAAAACGTCATCGGTTCGACGCAGCCGTGGGGGAAAATAACGGTACTCGCGTCGGGAATGGCCTGGACAGCCTGGCTGGGACTCACAAGTTTCATGCTGGCCTCGCTTTGGGTGGGTCATCCATCGTGCCACCCTATGATGACACGCTGTCCGCGTCTAGGGCTTGCCTAGGGAAGAATCGCATACTTGATCCCCCGCCCCTGCTGCAAGAGTTCAAACACCGCCGGCAGCTCGGCCAGGGGATAGCTGGCGCTGATCAGGGCGCGGCTTGGAATGCGCCCGTCGACCAGCAGGTCATAGGCACGTCGGACCGCCGCAGGGGTGAAATGGAAGGGACTCAGCAGGCGAACCTGGTCGTAGTGGACCCGATACGTATCGAGGGCGATCGTTGTCCCCGGCGGACAGCCGCCAAAGAGCATCAGCTGGCCGCCCGGCCGGGGCCAAAAAACCGACTCCTGCCACACCTGGGGCTGGGCCGTACACTCAACCACCAGATCGGCTCCCCGACCCTGGGTGAGGCGCATCACCTCGTCACGGGCGTCTTCGGCCGAACGGGCGATAATCCCGCTCGCCCCGAGCCGGCGGGCCACCTCGGCCCGGTATGGGTTGCGGGCCACCACATACACCCGCTCGACTCCCAGCAGACGCAGGACTGCCAGATGCAGGAGACCGAAAGCCCCGGCGCCGATGATGAGCGCGGTATCGTCCGGTCGCAGCGCCACCGGTTCCAGACCAAACATCACACACGACAGGGGCTCCAGCAGACACGCCTCGGCAAAAGACAGCCGGTCGGGCTTGGGGAAGAGATTCACGCGATGAACCCGGGCCGGAATCCGCACATATTCGGCGTAGCCGCCCAGCACCATCGTGTCCATGAGCGACACGCACAGGTTTTCCTGCGCACGCTGGCAGTAAAAACACTGGCCGCAGGGGCCGGTCGGGGCGACCATCACCGCATCGCCCTCGCGGACGGACTGCACACGGCTGCCACACGCGGCCACCGTGCCCGCATACTCGTGTCCGAAGCGCACCGGCGGCGGCCACTTGGGATGCCCGCGCCGAAAAGCCTTGAGGTCGGTGCCACACGTCAGCGCGGCACCGATCTTGAGCACGATGTCGTCCTCTCCCGGCTCGGGGATAGCGGTGGGCTGAAAAGCCATCCGGCCCGGACCCAGCAGCATCATGGCCTGCATGTATCCCTCGGCTGGCATACGGCCTCCTGCTCGGTGGCTTTGTCCCAAACCGGCTCTCACCACAACAGCGGACGCACATGGAAATGATAGTGGTCCGGAATCTGGCGCATGGTGTGATCAAAGGTCCATTTGGGAAACCGGCCGGTGTATTTCTGCTCGGCGACCAGATTGAGCGCCTGTTCCATGAAGCTGACCTCGTCCGGCGTGAGCTCCACCCGGTGTTCGGCCAGGACCGCAATCGGTACCTCACAGGCGTCACAGTCGAGAATAGTGAACTTCAGCGGCCGATGAAACTCGGCATACCAGGGGGTGTAGTGGGCCAGCTGGCACAGATCGCACACCCGACCCGACGGCATGCTCCCGGTCGGGGGCAGCTGATAGTCGGCCGGTCGCTCAAATTTGCCGCTGGCCTGCTTGTCGGCCACCAGACGACGGAGCTTTTCGATATAAGTGAGATCCTCGGCACTCAGCTCGTACGGCCTCTCCCCGCCGTCCGGGTCGGGCAGCACCCGAACCGTGGGTAGACCCGAGCCACCGTCGAGGAGGACGAAATGCAGCGGCTGATGAAACTCAACCAGCAAAGAGTCGGCTGTCTGGGCGGATGAACCGAACGACAGCCACGCTGGGTGGTCGGCCATAGGTGGTGTCTCCTGTGTCCCTCAGTTAAGATCAATGTGGTACAGGCGGGCGGCGTTCTCGCGCACGATTTTTTGCCGCACATCGTCGCTGATACCCTGGAAGTTGCGGTCCACGGCCTCGCGCGAGCGGGGCCAGGTCGCCATCAGATGCGGGTAGTCGCTCGACCACATATAGTTATCGGTTCCAAACAGGTCGGCGTTGCGCACGCCAACCTCGTCGTCAATAAAGGTGGCGTAGACCTGGCGGCGGAAGTACTCGCTGGGCAGCAGGGAGAGCGTGACGCCGCTCCAGGTGCCCAGCTTGAGTGAGCCCAGCTTATGATGGGACAGGTCGGCCCGGGACAGGAAGTGCGGCAGCCAGCCAATATCGTTTTCGGCAGACACGAACTTGAGAGCGGGGAAGCGTTCCAGGACGCCGCCAAACACCAGCGTGGCAAAGGTTCGCTGCACCTCGTGGGGGATACTCATGGCACGCAGAAACAGGTTGGCGTCGTAGCGGCTTTCTTTGCCGTGGCCGGTGCCCAAGTGCAGACTGAGCGGCATGTCCAGCGCCTGGGCTTCGGCCCAGAACGGATCGTAGCTGGCATCCGCATAGGTCTGCCCTTCGGGTGGCGAGCACATGATCAGCGCACCGCGCAGCCCGAGCTTGGCACACCGCCGTAGCTCCTCGATGCCACGCTCGATGTCGAGCAGCGGGATCATCGCCAGCCCGAGGAGTTGTGTGGGCGCATACCTGCACAATTCGGCCAGCCAGTCGTTGTACACGCGGAACAATTCCCGCTGAAAGGGCTCGTCGAGCAGGCCGAACAGGCGAAAGCCCAGGGTCGTATAAATGACTTCCGCCTCAACCCCGTCGAGCGCCATGTCTTTGAGCCGGGGGGCGGCCTCCCAGCCGCCGGCAATACCGTCGTCGTAGTTGGTGGCCTTTTGAAATTCGTTATACTCGCTCGGGTCCTTGCCCGCAGCAAAGGCCAGCGAGGCCGGGCGCGGTTCCAGGCCCTCGCAGATAAACCACTCCCCGCTCAGATTGCCCGGATTAGTCTCAACCCGCGGGGCTCGGTCACGAAAGGATTGCTGCATCCGTTCGACCCACAGATTGCGCGGCTCGATGACGTGCGAATCGGCCGATACCATCATCTCCTGAGCTGCCATAGGTGTCCCTCCTGAAAAAAAACCGGACAACCGGGGAGGCCAACCGACCTCCCCGATTCCCCGGTTTATGTTGGGCTATGGGGGTGTATCAGACTTCGATGTTATACAGCTTGGCCGCCGTGTCGTGCACGATCTTGCGCCGGTCGGTCTCGTCGAGCTCACTGAACGTTTTGTTAATGAAGTCTTGCGAGCGCGGCCAGGTGGCGGCGGTATGCGGGTAGTCCGAGGACCACATCGCGTTGTCCGGGCCGTACAGGTCGAGGGTGCGGATGAACAGCGGCTCGTTGATGAAAGTAGCGTAGACCTGGCGTCTGACGTAGTCGCTGGGCTTCATGCTCAGCTCTGCGGGCGTGCCCATTGAGCCCAGACGGCCATGGATCAGATCCATCCGCCACATGAAGTACGGCAGCCAGGCCACATCGTTCTCGGCCGAGACGACCTTGAGCTTCGGAAAACGCTCCAGCACGCCGCCGAGCACGAACACGGCCAGCGAGCGCTCGACCTCGTGGTACAGGGTGGTCGCTTGCAGCGCCAAGTTCTTGCTGAAGAAGTCGATGCCGGTGCCCTTGCGGCCGGTCAGGATATGCAGGGACAGGGGCATGTTGAGCTCGGACGCCGCAGCCCAGAACGGATCGTAGATGGGATCGCTATAGGGGTGATCGCCCGGCGGCTCGGCCCAGATCATGGCTCCCCGTATGCCTTTTTTGGCGCAGCGTTCGAGTTCTCTGGTGCCGGCCTGAATGTCTTCGAGCGTAATCAGACCCAGCGGCAAGAGGCGTTTGGGGTCGTGGCTGCAATATTCGGCGGACCAGTCGTTGTAGGCCGAGAAACAGGCGGCCCGCAGCTCAACATCGTCGAGCATGTACAGCGGCATACCCATCGAGGTGTAGATCGCCTCGGCGATCACGCCGTCCCGGTCCTGGTCCTTCAGCCGGGCGGCCGGATCCCAGACCGAGGCCGGAGCCTGATCCATGCCTTTTTTGTTGTGCTCGGGCAGGTCGGCCGACGGCACGCCAGCGCCAAAGAAGGCCGCCACCGGGAAGGGAGAGATGTTTTCGCACACAAAATACTCGCCCTCTTTGCCGTGCAGGTCTTTGACGGTGTGGGGCGCCTTATCCCGGAACCTCTTGTCCAGGCGTTCCTTCCACATGCTGGGCGGTTCGACAAAATGCGAATCCGCGGAAATAACACTGTAGTCTGCCATACGAGACCCTCCTTTATAGGTTGTGTTTCCTGTTTGTCTGAACCTGCCCCGTCCCCCGCAGGTGTGTGTCGGATTCCTCCTCGCCAGGGCCACGATACGCCTTTTTTCCCTCCCAGTGCAAGAGCTGGGGTCGTCCGCATGAGCAGGATTGCCGGACGGTCGGTGAGTCTGGTAAGCTCCTCCCGTCCCACCCTGAGCCCCCGTAGCTCAGCCGGATAGAGCATCGGATTCCTAATCCGAGGGTCGTGCGTTCGAATCGCGCCGGGGGCACTGCTGATTGCACATTGAGCGGAGTATCACGGCCATCATGACAGAGTGGCCAGCCCCCAAAAGATTCGGGCAGACGCTAGACTGCCAAGGCGTCGAGGGTTTTCAGCCGATAGGCCCGGGCGGCCGTGTCATGAAACAAGGCCAGCCGCTCGTCGGTCGAGAAGTCCTGAGTGATGCGTTTGAACGCATTCCACAGCACGACGTAGGAACATGACGTTTTATCGACCGGGAAGTTGCTCTCGAACATGCACCGCTCGACCCCGAACTGTTCGATACAGAACAGGTAGTAGGGACCGAGGGCCTGAGCCAACTGAGCCGAGGTCGGCGGGGTGTCGTGTGTATGCCAGCCAAAGCCGCACATCGGCATGGTCAGACCGCCAAGCTTGACCACCACGTTGGGGCAGCTCGCCAGCTCCGCCAGGCCCCGTTTCCAGTCCTGAAAGACGGCGTCGCGCTGTCCTGCGTAGGGACCAATGCCAAGCGGTCCGCCGACATGGTTGAGAATGATCGTTCCGTCCGGGCAGGCGCGCGCCAGGTCGACCAATTCCATGAGCTGGGTATGGTACAGCCAGGCGTCAAGGCTCAGGCCCAGCCGGTGCAGACAGGCCAGCCCTGTCCGGAATCCGGCCTCCAGCATCAACCCCTCGGACGCGCCCGTGTGGGCGTTCCGAATGTCGGGGCTGGCGTGCCAGCTGGCCGCGTGACGAATCCCCCGGAAGCGGTTGGGGCTGGCCGCCAGATGCGCCTCAAGAACCGCCTGCACCCCGTCGCCCAGCGACAGATCGGCAAAGCCGACAATCCCGCTGCACGCGGCCATCGGTCCATAGTTGCCGCTGGCGCTCTGGGCGGCTATGCCCTGGACAAACTCCGTCTCACCGACGGGTTTCAGCTCAGGCGGACCGTCTTTGCGGTACATCGACAGACACTCGACAAAGACGGTCTGCACGACCGTGTGGCCGCTATCGGTGTCGTGTAACAGCTCGTCAAGCAGATAGCGGTTGCCGGGATGATCCCACAGATGATGGTGCGGGTCACAGATGGGTAGCCCGGGGTCGAGGGCAGTCTCGGTCTCTGTCATGTCATGCTCGTCCGCCATATTCCCTCCAAAGGTAATCGTGATAACAGACAGAGATCGCAAAGGGGATCACGCTTCCCTTTGTCTGCGTTTATTCGTCTTCGTAGGCCTCGGCCAGCAAATCGACCGTATGTACGGCGTCAACCGCCAGGCCGCGCTGCTGCAAGCCGGCCCGAATCTGCATCAGGCAGCCGGGGTTGCCCATCACCACGGTCTCGGCTTCGGTGCGCTGGATGTTGTCGATTTTGCGACGCAAAAGCCGCTCGGCCATCTCGGGCTCGGTGATGTTATACGTGCCGGCACTGCCGCAACACCAGTCCGACTCGGGCAGTTCGGCGAGCCGCAGGCCCGGAATCCTTGCCAGCAGGGCGCGCGGTTGGGCACGCACCTGCTGGCCGTGGGCCAGATGACAGGCGTCATGATAGGCGACGGTTTTGTTCAGAGGCTGAGTCGGCGTGGTCGGCTCAATCTCGGCCAGAAACTCCGACACGTCTTTCATCTTGGCCGTTAGCTGCTCGGCCCGCTCACGGTACACCGGGTCGTCCTTCAACAGCTCGCCGTACTCCTTCATCATAGCCCCGCAGCCGGACGCATTGATGATCAGGGCGTCAATATCAAGCTCGCCGAAGACCTCGATATTGCGCCGCGCCAGGGCCAAGGCCCCGGATTTATTGCCGTTATGCAACAACAAGGCTCCGCAGCAGGCCTGGCTTTTTGGCACCAGCACCTCACAGCCGTTATGCCGCAGCACTTTGACGGTGGCCTGATTGGTCGCCCCAAACAGCTCGGGCATGACACAGCCGGACAGCAGGGCCACCCGGTAGCGCCGGTCCCCGACTGGGGCGTAGCGCTCGTGCAGAACCACCGAGGACAGCCGGCCCCGGTCGGGAATGAGGCCAAACTGCGCGCGCAGGCGGGCGGGCAGCCAAGCGACCCGGGCCAGACGGCCAAGCCCGAACAGGGCGCCGAGTTTGAGCAGCCAGGCGAACAGGCGCATGCCGACCGGGTTGGGGAAAATCGCGTCAATAGCCCGGCGAATCAGGCGTTCGTGCAGCGGCCGTGCGTAGTGCTGCTCGATATACGGCCGGGCGCCTTCGATCAGCGCCCCGTACTGGACCCCGGACGGACACGCCGTCTCACACGCCCGACAGCCCAGGCACAGGTCGAGGTGGCGTACGACTTCCGGGTCCAGATCGAAACGGCCCTCTTGCAGCGCCCGCAGGGTCAGAATCCGGCCCCGCGGCGAGTCCATCTCGGTGCCCAACTCCGCATACGTCGGGCAAAACGGCAGGCACAGCCCGCAGTGCACGCAGTCGAAGAACTTCTCGTGGTCAACAAATTCATTGGCTGGCATACGATGCCTATATTCCTCCGACAAAGCGGCCGGGGTTCAGCACCTGCTGAGGATCGAAGCTGTCTTTGAGCTTTTTCATCAGCACAAAGGCGCCGCCGCTCGGCCCCCACACATCAACCCGGTCTTTGAGATCGGGGTCAATCTGTTCGACGACGATATAGCCGTGCATCTTTTTGACCAGGATACGCAGCCAGTCGAGCAGGGAGACGAACTGGTCGGGCGGGGCACCCTCCGGGAGCGCAAAGCGGCTGTACACAATGCCATTCCCGGCCCGGGCCTGAAACCGGACCGTCAGGCCGCGCAGGCCGACCTCTTCCTCGACCCGGGTACAGAACTCGGCCACCTGGTCCGACAGCAGACTGGTCTTACACCGCAACACTGTGGGCGATTTGCTCAGCTGGTCATCATCGCCAACGCTGCCGGCCGGGCCGCTGACCGGAAAGTCGCGCAGGGCGAGGGTCAGCGCGTGGGCAGCCTGGCCTTGGATATGTTCGAGGCGACACCCGGCCTGGCCGGCCAACTCGGTCAGGCGTCGGCGCTGATAGTCCACCTCCTGGGCCACGCCGGCCAGGCCAACGAGCAGTCGAAAGCCGCTCGGAGCCTCGGCCGGGCGTACGGGATCGCAGTTGCTCAGCTCCAAAAAGAAGGGCTGCAGCGCGGCGATCTGTTGCAGGGCGAACTGCATGGCCTGATCGGCCGAGGGGAAATGCAGCATCACAACCGCCTGGGCCTCGGGCCGGGGACGGATCTTGAAAGTCGCCTCAACGATAACCCCCAGGGTCCCGAACGACCCACAGTAGAGCTTGGCCACATCATAGCCGGCCACGTTTTTGACCACCCGGCCGCCGCCTTTGACAACGGAACCGTCCGGGCGGACAACGCGCAGACCGATCAGAAAGTCGCGGACCGTGCCCTGTGACAGACGCGCCGGGCCGTTCAGATTCGTGGCGATCAGGCCGCCGATCGTGACCCGGTCCGGGCTGGGCGGGTCGAGCGGCAGCCACTGACCGTTCTCGCCCAGGACGGCCTGGAGTTGCGACACCGGCATGCCGGCCTCGACCGTGACCGTCATATCGGTCGGCTGGTAATCAACCAGGCTGTTCAGCCGGTCCAGACACAGGGCCACATCGTAGCGCCGGGGCCGACCGCCCAGGTGCAAAAACGCGCCGAGGCCGACCGGGGCGACCGCGAGTTCGTACTCACCGGCGCGACGCAGGGTGTCTGAGACCTGCTCAAGCGAGGTCGCAGACACTACCTCCTGCGGCTCCGTGCCGTCGATCGCAAACCGCGCCCTGTTCGTCAAAGGCAAGCGTGATCTCCTTGTCTCCTCACAGCGGGACCTGGCGACGCGGCGCCCGCACGTCAATACAGCCCGTCCCGGGCGTGGGAATGATCTTGTGCGGATTACACCGGTTGTCGGGGTTGAACACCGCGCGCAACTCGGTCATGCACAGCAGGTCTTCGGGGCTGAAGATCAGCGGCATCTGGCCGCGCTTCTCAACGCCGATGCCGTGCTCGCCGGTCAGGCTGCCGCCCAGATCGACACACGCCTTGAGAATCTCCTGGCCGGCCTGGACCACCCGCTCGGCCTCGCCCGGATTGCGCTCGTCGTACATCAGGATGGGATGAATGTTGCCGTCTCCGGCGTGAAAGACGTTGGCAATCCGCAGGTTGTACTTTTCGGCCACCGCCGCAATCGTGCGCAGGATATCCGCCACCTTGGTACGCGGCACCACGCCGTCCTGGGTACAGTAATTCGGAGCCAGGCGGCCCACCGCGCCAAACGCCCGCTTGCGGCTCGTCCACAGCGCCGTGCGCTCGGCATCGTCTGCAGCCACCCGGACTTCGCGGGCGCTGTTGTGCTGGCAGATGTCCAGAATCTTGCGCGTCTGGGGCTCAAGGCCGGCCTCCAGACCGTCCAGTTCAATAATCAGCACCGCCCCGGCATCGGTCGGAAAACCAAAATGAAAAGCAGCCTCAATGGCCTGAATAATCAGCCGGTCCATCATTTCCAGGGCCGCCGGTACGATCCCTGCGGCAATAATGTCCGATACGGTCTGGGTCGCCTGATGGACCGACTCGAATACACCCAGGAAGGTGCGGTAGGCCTGGGGTTGGCGGGTCAGACGCAGCGTTGCCTCGGTCACCAGACCAAAGGTCCCCTCGGCCCCAATCGTGACGCCGCGCAGATCATAGCCCGGTACGTCTTCGACCGCTCCGCCGAGCGTTACCACCTCCCCGTCCGGCAGCACCAACTCGAGGCCCAGGACGTGGTTGGTCGTCACCCCATATTTCAGGGTGTGGGGTCCGCCCGAGTTCTCGGCCACATTGCCGCCAATGGTGCACGCCTGCTGGCTGGACGGATCGGGCGCGTAGTGCAGGCCGTCGTTTTTGACGGCATTGCTGACCCACAGGTTGACCACCCCGGCCTCGGCGACAACATGGCGGTTGGTCAGATCGATGTGCTTGATAGTGTTCAGGCGGCTGGTGCCGATCATGACCGGCGCCTCAACCGGCAGACAGCCCCCGCTCAAGCCGGTCCCCGCCCCGCGGGGGACAAAGGCGATGTTCTCCTTGTGCAGGAAGCTGACAACGGCAGCCGTCTCCTGGGTTGAGCGCGGCAGCACGACCACCTCGGGAACCGACTTCTCCAGGGTATAGCCGTCACACTCATAGGTCGCCAAGGCTCGCGTGTTGACCACCAAGCCGTCGGCACCCACAATCTCGCCCAGACGCTCAATCGTACTCGCATCCATACAGCTGTCCTTCCCAGGGGAGCCCTCAATCGCTTGACCGGGCATTCTGGCCGCCAGGGGAAAGAAATGCAAGGACACGCGTCGTGGCCGGCAGATTACTCCCGGGGTTCTTCAGTAGATAATTATCAGACGCCCTGACGCCCTATTTCTGGCCGTTTTGGCGGGTTTAGCATCCGGCCTGAACGAATCGTGGGTCAATCGT
>JAGWBB010000025.1:53622-81240 GCA_021296095.1 Desulfurellaceae bacterium
CGTTCGGCTTGCTCGCGCTGGGCGGTCTCCATCAGATCAAGCTGGCGGTCGCGCCGTGCGCCGGCCCGGCTCATCAGCCACAAGCCTCCGGCAATCAGCAGGCATTGCAACAACCCCACGCCGACCTGCGCCCACATGGCGGTGATTTGCGATTCCATTCTGTTATCTTTACCAAAAAACCAAGGAACAAATCCATGCGCAAAGAGGAACTTTTCTTTGTCCTGCTCACAGTCGCGCTGGCCGTCCTGTTCGCCGGCTGCCCTTTTCTTGATGTCCCCTTGGTGCCGGGAATTTGAGGAGGACGCTCAGCGATCAGCCGGCGGTCGGCGTCGAATCATCCGCTTGACCGTATAGCGCAGCAAGACTTCATCCGTGGTGTTCAACACCTGCTGCTCAAAGGTGACGACGCCCCGGTCAGGCTTGCTCGTTTCCCGCTTGGAGACGACCCTGATCTTGACCCGGACCGTATCCCCGCAACGCAGTGGCGCCGGCACCTGCATGTCTTCGATGCCCAGCAGGGCCAGGCCGCCCCGGGCCAGGCCAGCCTGAATCATCAGGCCCTCTGACAGCCCAAAGGTGAACGCGCCCGGAGCAATCCGGCTGCCAAACAGGCTCTGCTGCTTGACAAATTCCATGTCGATGAACAGCGGCTCGGTGAAGCCAAACAGGTTGACGAAGGTGACGATGTCGGTTTCCGTCACCGTCCGGGCGGCGGTCTCGTACTCGGCCCCCAACTCGTACTGTTCATAATACTCAACGGCCATGGCCCCTCCTTTCCGAGCCGCAAGTGTCATAGCTTCGGGAGGGGAAGTCAAGCGGCCGGGAGTTGACAAAAACACCCGGCTGCCGCTTATTACAAGCCTATGAAAAAGCGTGTTGCTGTGGTCGGAGCCACGGGCATTGCCGGACAACAATTTCTGGTTGCCCTCGAGAATCATCCCTGGTTTGAGGTCGGTCTGCTGGCCGCCTCACAGCGGTCGGCGGGGAAAACCTATGCCGAGGCGATTCGGGACCCCAAGACCGGCGCTCGGCAGTGGTGGTGCCAGGAAGAGCCACCACAACAGATGCTGTCGCTGGTGGTCCACGAGGCGGCGGCGGTTGATCTGAGCGACATTGATCTGGTCTTCTCGGCTGTCGAGTCCGGCCCGGCCCGGGAACTCGAACCGCTGTACGCCGCCACCACGCCGGTCGTCAGTGCCGCTTCGGCCTTCCGCTATGAGGCGGACGTGCCACTCCTGATCCCGGGCCTCAACCTCGACCATATCCACCTGATCGACACCCAGCGGAAAAACCGCGGCTGGCAGGGCTATATTGCGACCCAACCCAACTGCACCACGATTGGCCTGGCGATTACGCTCAAACCCCTGTTCGACACCTTTGGCCTGCAAAAAGTCGTCATGACCTCGATGCAGGGCCTGTCCGGAGCCGGACGCTCACCCGGCGTCATCGGGCTGGACGTAGTGGATAACATCATCCCCTTCATTTCGGGTGAAGAGGAAAAGGTGGAAAAGGAAGCCCAGAAGATCCTGGGCCGCCTGTCGGCCGGCGCCATCACGCCGGCGGATTTTTCGGTCAGCGCCACCTGCACCCGGGTGGCCGTGCTGGAGGGCCATACCGAATCGGTCCTGGCCGTGATGGACAAGCCGTGCTCGGTGGACGACGCGCGGGCGGCCATGATCGCCTTTGGCCAGGAGTTCATCAGCCTCGGCCTGCCTTCGGCGCCCAAGCACATGATTATCGTCCACGACGACCCGTTCCGGCCTCAACCTCGCCTGGACCGCGACGCCGAAGACGGCATGGCGACCTCAGCCGGCCGGTTTCGGGCCGACAGCGCCCTGGACAACGGGGTCAAATACCTGCTGGTCAGCCATAATACCAAAATGGGGGCGGCCAAGGGGGCGGTGTTGATGGCCGAGTATCTCCACCAGCAGGGCTATGTCTGAAAGAGGAAACGTGTCGTCCAGCCGTATGAATAAGGATGACACGTTTCCTCTTTCCAGCAATCAGGTCAAACAGACTTTTGCGTTTTGACCTTTGCCTCTTGACTTTTCTTCCCCTCCCCCATGCCGCCAGCCTACCAACCCGCAGACCTGCCTCCCAAGACGGCCGGCTTCTGGCAGCTGGCCGGACCCGGCGCGGTCTTGGTCGGTCTGTCTATTGGGGCCGGTGAGCTGATCGTCTGGCCGCGCAATACCGCCCAGTTCGGCGCCAGTATGACCTGGGCGGCCGTGCTGGGGGTATTTGTTCAGCTGTGGATCAACTGCGAGGTCGGCCGCTATACCCTGGCCACGGGCGAAAGTATTTACGGCGGCTTTGCGCGGATATCCCGCCATTTTGCCTGGATCTTCCTGGTGCTGAATGTGTGCAGCTGGATTCTGCCCGGCTGGGCGCGGGCGTGTGGTGGGGCGCTCAAAGTTCTGATTGTCGGCCCTCAGGGCTGGGGAGACCCCTGGATGTGGACGACGATTACCTTTGTCGGGGTGGCCTTGGTGCTGTTTGGGCCAAAGCGGGTGTACGCCTCGCTGGAGCATACGGTTGAAGTCCTGGTGGTGTTGATTACCCTGGGGCTGGTTGCGCTGGCGTTTTCGGTCGGCGATGCGGCGACCTGGAAAGACTTGGGTAAAGGCATCCTGAACATTCCGTACAAAGACCCGGATATGGCCTTGTACGCCCTGTTCTCTTCGGTCGTGTTTGCCGGGGCCGGGGGAACCGCCAATCTGTTCTTCTCCTTTTATATCCGTGACAAGGGCTGGGGGATGGGCAGCCTGGTGCCGAAAGTGCTCAACCCGCTGCGCCAGCGTCAGGAAACAACGGCCGAGCGCGCGTTTCAGATCACCACCGACGCTGACAATATGCAGCGCTGGCGGGCCTGGTTCCGGCATCTGCAGCTCGACCAGGTGCTCTTTTTCTGGCTGCTGAACACCTTCACGATTGTGCTGTTTATCTATGGGGCGTTGGCCGTGCTTCATCCCCGCGGCATTGTCCCCAACCAGGAGCTGCTGGTGTGGCAGGAGGCGGAAATGCTGGGCAGTTTGTGGGGCTCGTTCGGGAGGCTGGTGTTTCTGCTGGTCGGCACCGCGTGTCTGTTCAGCACCCAGCTGACCCTGATTGATGGGGTAGCCCGGTCATGCGCAGATATTCTGCATACCAATTACGCCTGGGCTCAGAAAAAACCGCTCAGCTGGTGGTACGGCACAATTGCCGTGGCCTGGATTGTGGTCGGCATCGTGCTGACCTATGTCTACGAGAGTCTGCCGCCTATCCTGTTCCTGCTGGGCTCGGCTTTTTTCGGCGGGATTGCCATGGCCATCTACACGCCGCTGGCCCTGGTCCTGAATCGCACCCGGTTGCCGGCCGCCCTGCGGCCCGGCCCGCTACGCTGTACGATGCTAGGGATGATCAGCGCCTTCTACATCATATTTGCGCTGGTCTCGGTTGTGGTGCTGGTGCAACGCCTGTTTGTCTAGCGCCTCTCCCCAAACCAAAACGGGCGACCCGTAGGTCGCCCGTGGTCACATGCCGACTTAGACGCTACCCGACAGGGTAAACGCGATCACCAGGGCGTAAATCGCCAGCGCCTCCATGAAAGCGATACCGATGATCATCGGTGTCTGAATCCGGTCGGCCGAGTTTGGGTTGCGACCGATGGACTCCATCGCCGCAGCAACGGCCCGGCCCTGGCCCAGACCCGCGCCAACCGCAGCAACGCCGATCGCCAGGCCGGCGGCCAGGGCAATCATGCCGCGCGAGGTGTCGCCCCCATCCGCAGCGAGTGCCGCACCGCTCGTTGCGAGCAGCATGAGCAGGGCAAACGCCCCAGTCAACCATACTTTCTTCATACCTCTACTCCTTTCTTGCCTCCCAACGGCAGAGACCTGGGCACGCCTCTCTTGTCCTCCTCACCCGTCCTCGCCCCTCTCCCCCGGGATGGCTGTTGGGTATGCTGTTTTTTCCTCTTCCGTCCTAGTGATGCTCGTCATGGGCCACGGCCAGCGACACGTAAACCATGCTGAGCAGAGTAAAGACAAAGGCCTGGACCAGGGACACAAACGCCCCGAGGCCATAGAACACGACCGGGACACCGATCTTGGTCAGATCGGTGAAGATCTCCAGCACCACATGGTCGCCGGTCATATTGCCGAACAGGCGCAGGCCCAGGGAAAAGGGTCGGACAAAATTGTCAATCAACTCCAGAGGCACCATCAGAAAGCCCAGCCACCAGATCGGCCCCACGAAGTGCTTCAAATAGGCCAGGCCCTGTTCTCGAAAGGCGAAGAAATTGTAGGCCGTGAACGACAATATTCCGAGGGCGAGGGTGACGTTGAAATTGCTCGTCGGCGGCAAAAAGCCCGGCACCAGACCGCTCAGATTGGCAGCCAGAATGAAGAGAAAAAAGCTGCCGTAGAGATGCACATAGCGCCGCGCCTGGTGTCCCAGGATGCCCTCGGCCATACCCGACACGCCCTCGACCAGCAGCTCGGCCATGTTGCGCAGGCTGAGCGAATCATCCGGGATATTGGGGTCTGGGGCGGCCTCCATCTGCCGCTTGGCCCGGTAGGCCAGGAAAATGAGCAGACCGGTTATCAGGAGGGAGGTCGCAATGTGCCCGGGTAGAATATTCAGTCCGGGAATGGCGGAGACCCAGGTAAACGGGTGGTGTTCCATTAGTGCTTTTCCACCAGATCTTGAGTTTCGGTTCGCGGTTCGGACAGGCCAACTATCACGCAGGCCAGCAGCAGTAAAGACACCCCAACCGCAAAGCTCTGTCCGTGGACCGGGTAGCGTAGCAGCAGGGCGCTCAATAGCCCCAGAAAAAACAGGCCCTTGGCCACAAACCAGACGGCGGCGCGCGAGCGGCTGGGCTCGCCCTGGGAGGGGGCCGACAGCAGGCTACGGACAAGCTTTTTGAGCAACCAGAAATTGCCGTGCATGACAGCCCCGCCCAGCAGGAGGCTCAGCCCATGCCCATATCCGAGCAGCCAGCTCAGCCCAGCCCCCAGGCCGATCAGCACGAGGTTCAGCCGCTCAATCTTTTCTATCGTGGTGGGGCTGGTCTGCATGCGCAAAAGAGGAAACGTGTCAACAGGGCTCATGTGGTTGGAGGACACGTTTCCTCTTTTGGCCCAGACAGGTGCTGGAGAACCACAATCAGGCGGTACAGCGCTCCGGCCATCCCGCAGACCGCGCCAAGAACCAGCAACACGGGGGCGGTCCCCCACAGGCTGTCGAGGTAGCGCCCGAGGAAAATGCCGGCCAGCACCGCCCCGGCAAACTCAAAGCCCAGGGCGCCATATCTGCCGTAGGTCAGAAGCGTGGAGTTACAGGCCATACCAATCACGAGCCGAGTTGCTGCATGACTTGTGTGGCGGCAAAGACGGTTTCGTCAATCTCGGCCTCACCGTGGGCCAGGGACACAAAGGCCGCCTCGAACTGGGAGGGCGGGAGATAAATGCCACGTTCGAGCATGCCGTGAAAATAGCGGGCAAACATCGCCGTGTCGCAGCTGACGGCGCTGGTGTAATCGCGGACCTGCTCAACGCCAAAGAAGACGGTGATCATTGAGCCGAGCTGGTTGACGCAGGCCTGGACGCCGGCGTCTCGAACAGCTTTGCGTAATCCGTCTGCCAGACGGCTGCCGCTTTCGTTCAAGCGTTCGTACGCGCCTGGAGCGTTCATGAGCTTGAGCGTTTCAATACCGGCTGTGACCGCCAAGGGGTTTCCCGATAGGGTTCCGGCCTGGTAGACCGGTCCGAGCGGAGCGAGACAGTCCATGATGTCCCGCCTGCCGCCGACCGCAGCCAGCGGCAGACCGCCCCCGATCACCTTGCCAAAACAGCTCAGATCGGGGTCTATCCCGTACAGTTCCTGGGCGCCGCCGCGTGCCAGGCGAAACCCGCTCATGACCTCGTCAAAGATGAGGACCACCCCGGCCTCGGCAGTCAGCCGTCGCAGCTCGGCCAGGAAATTCGGATCGGGCAGTACCACGCCCATATTGCCGGCAACGGGTTCGATAATGACCGCGGCAACCGTGTCGGGGTTGGCGCTGAGCTGGGCCTCAACGCTGGCCAGATTATTGTACTCGGCGATCAGGGTTTGGCTGGCAAAGGCTTCGGGCACGCCTTTGCTGTCAGGCAGACTTAGGGTCAGGGCGCCCGACCCGGCTCGGACCAGCAGGGCGTCGGTATGGCCGTGGTAACAGCCGGCGAACTTGATGATCTTGGTCCGTTCCGTATAGCCCCTGGCAATCCGCAGGGCCGTCATCGTCGCCTCGGTGCCGGACGAGGTCAGGCGGACCGTGTCAACCGACGGAACGGCATCGACGACCATTCGCGCCAGCTCAATCTCTTTGGCAGTCGGTGCGCCAAAACTTGTTCCGCGTTTGACCGTGTCTTCAAGGGCGCGCACGACCTGAGGGTGGGCATGGCCGGCAATCAGCGGGCCCCACGAGCCGATATAATCGATGTACTCTTTGCCATCCGCGTCAACCACACGACAGCCACGACCACGCTGGATAAAGCGCGGCGTGCCGTCTACCGCCCGCCAGGCGCGCACCGGACTGTTGACTCCGCCAGGTATGATTTCCTGGGCTTGGCGAAAAAGCTTATCTGACGTGGACATAGCGCGTTTTCCAACCTCACGATAGGTTACCCCGTGCTAGCACCGGCCGTCTGGCGCGTCAAGGTAAAAAAATATTGTGCTGGAAAATCAGTGACTTTTCAGACCCTGACACCGCGTTCCTTGTATTTCTCATCAAAAACGTCTACACACCGTGGTGCGACACCGGACGCACTCTCTCTTTCTCGAACAGATATGTTGTAAAAGATGGTCTTCTCCTTTGCTTCGCATCCCTATGGCTTCTTGAGCCAGGTTCCGCTGGGATGGAGGAAAAGAAGAGGGGAGAGAAGCGTGTGGAAAAGCCTGTGGAAAGGGTGGAAAAATCCTTCTTGGAATGAGGATTTAGCGAGTTATTCACAGGTGTGGATAACTCGCCGTAAGACTTGGGACGAGTATGAGGTATGGATCGGGTGTGGGAAAACGTACTGGACGTTGTTGAGGAAAAGATTGGGAAGACCAACACCGAGACCTGGCTGAAACCGGCCCGTCCGATTGGACTGCGAGGAGACACCTTTCACCTGGAAGTACCGAGTCCGCTTTTCCGTGAATGGCTCCTCAACAATCTTCTTGAACCGCTTGAAGCCTCGCTGGCCTCTGTCCTCGGCCAGACGGCACAGGTTGCGATCCACGTTCACAGCGGTCAGCAGGGCGAGCTGTTTCCGGCCGACGACGCGCCGACCCAGGCGGTGGCGCAAGGTACAGGTACCAAGCGGCGCGCCAAGCCAGCTTCCAAACCGGAAACGCCCACCAAAAGCAAAGGTCGTCCTCCCAAGAAAAGCGGGCTGCTGCAGAACTTTACCTTCTCCAGCTTTGTGGTCGGAGGCGGGAACCAGTTCGCCCATGCTGCGGCCCGGGCGGTGGCTGATCATCCCGGCAATCACTACAACCCGCTGTTCATCTATGGCGGAGTGGGGCTGGGTAAAACCCACCTGATCAATGCCATCGGGCATGAAAGCCTCGTCAGGCAGGGCCGTAGCAGCGTGTTTTATCTGTCCTCCGAGTCTTTCACCAATGAGCTGATTTCGCACATCCGTCGGGACCGGATGGACGACTTCAAAAATAAGTTCCGCCAAGCCGATGTGCTGATTGTCGACGACGTCCAGTTTATGTCTGGACGAGAGCGCACCCAAGAGGAATTCTTTCATACTTTCAACACTTTACACGAATCACACAAACAAATTGTGATCACCTCGGATAAGTTTCCGAATGAGATTCAGGGGCTGGAAGAGCGACTGCGCAACCGGTTCGAGTCGGGTCTGATTACCGATATTCAACCGCCCGACCTGGAAACCCGGGTGGCGATTTTGCAAAAAAAGGCCCAAGCCCGGAAAATCCAGATTTCGTCCGAGGTGGCGCTGTTCATTGCCTCAAACGTCACCGCCAACGTGCGCGAGTTGGAAGGCGGTCTCAATCGACTCGGTGCCCTGTCAAGCATGAATGCAACGCCGATTACCGTCGATTTTGCCCGTCAGGTGTTGCATAACCTCGTCAAGGAGAAGGGCCCGAAGGTGACAATCGAAATGGTCCAGCAGGCCATTGCCAAATACTTTGGCATCCGGGTCAATGACCTGATTTCCAAAAAACGGACTAAACTGGTCGCTTTTCCACGTCAGGTTTCCATGTACCTGTGCCGCAAGCTGGCGAATGCCTCCTACCCGACGATTGGCATTCGGTTTGGCGGCAAAGATCACACCACCGCCTTATACGCCTGCAATACAATCGAAAAACGGCTCAAACACGACGAAGAACTCCGCGCCATCCTGGACCGAATTGAAAGCACGATCTACAGCCAGCACGTCAAGGACCAGCCCTGATGCCCGATCTGGATCCTGCTCTCAGCCGCCTGAACAATGCGTCAGCCTGTGGATAACCCTGTGGATAAGCTGTGGATAACTTGAGGGGGGGTGTGGATAACTTGAGGGGGGGGTGTGAATAAGTGGCTGACTTATCCACAGGGGGTGTGAATAACTTCTCTTTATAAATCAATGACTTCAGTGAGTTATCCACATATTCACAGCCCCCTACTACTACTAGTCTTATATATTCTATAGAAAGAGAGAAGAGAGAACCCCCAATACACCCCAAGCCCAGAGGAAGCCGGTATGGAATGTCTGGTGGAAAAAGACGAGCTGCTGCGCTGTTTATACTTGGTCCAAGGAGTGGTGGAGAAACGCTCTTCGCTGCCCATTCTCGCCCATGTCTTAATTGAATCAAACGGCGAGCAGGCCGAGGCTGAGGATACTGCCTTGTCGCTTCGGGCCACAGATTTGGAGATTGGGATTCGACAGCACTGCCGAGCGCAGGTCAAGAAGCGTGGCTCTATTACCACCGATGCTCGCAAGCTGTATGAAATCGTCCGTGAGTTACCGAGTGTGGGTGGCAGCTCTTCCGATCCAACCGTCATTGTTCTGCGCTCGGCCGGAAGTGGCTGGGTCGAGGTCAGCAGCGGAAAATCCCGGTTTCGGATGGCCAGCCTCGATCCCAAAGAGTTTCCGGCCATCGTCCAGGACGAGGCCGACGGGGCGAGTCTCAGCCCGGCGTCGTGCCCCAGCGAAGTCCTGCGCGAAATGATTGAGAAGACGCTGTTTGCCACCTCGCCGGATGAAACCCGGCTCAATCTGAGCGGGGTGTATGTCGAGGCCCTGGATTCGGGAAAGCTGCGTATGGTGGCCAGTGACGGTCATCGTTTGTCCCTCATCGAACGCCAGGCCACGATCACCGAGCCAGCGGCTTGGCCCAAGGTCATTCTGCCCCGCAAGGGGCTGCTTGAAGCCCGCAAGATTCTGGAACGGGGTGAGGGCGAGGCCAGCTTCTCTTTGCAGGCCACGACCGCAGGGCTCCGCAAAGAGGCCACCGCGCTGTCGATGCGGCTGGTTGAGGGCGAATTCCCGGATTACCAGCAGATTCTACCGACCGAGCACAATTTCCTGATTGCCTTCTCCCGCGAGGAGTTGTTGAGCGCGCTGCGGCGATTGTTGATTCTGACCACCGAACGCTCGCGCGGGATCAAGCTCCAGATCGAAGCCGGGAAGGTCGAAATCTCGGTCAATACCCCCGACCTTGGAGAGGGGGTGGAGGAGATCGCCACAGACTACAGTGGAGAGAATATCGCCGTTGGCTTTAACGGCCGCTACCTGGTGGAAGCCCTGACCGTTATGGAGGAAGGCCAACAGATTACGCTGTCGCTCAAGGATGATATGAGTCCGGGTCTGCTCAGAACGGTCAAGGATCAGGACTTCTCGTATGTGATCATGCCGATGCGCATATTTTAATTTTACAAAAACGTTTTAAAATCTCTCTTTTGTGCGGCCTGTGAGTTTACTTCACAGCCAGAAAATGATAACCTTCCAGCGAGAAAACAGCCAGAAAATAAGCGTTTTTCTGCTCTGGCGATCAGTCTGGAGAGTGCATGCTCGAACAAGAATACGGGGCTGGCCATATCAAGGTCCTGGCCGGTTTGGAGGCGGTTCGCAAACGGCCGGGGATGTACATTGGAGATACCTCAGTCCGCGGTCTCCACCATCTGGTCTTTGAAGTAGTTGATAACTCCGTGGACGAAGCGCTTGCCGGGCATTGTACCCATATTCGAGTCGCCATTCACATTGATAATAGTCTCACCGTCGAGGATGACGGCCGGGGGATTCCGACCGAGATTCATCCCACCGAGGGAATTTCCGCAGCTGAGGTGGTGCTGACTAAGCTGCACGCGGGTGGAAAATTTGACTCCAGCGCGTATAAAGTCTCGGGCGGGCTACACGGAGTGGGCGTTTCCGTGGTCAACGCCCTGTCGGAATCGCTGGAAGTCGAGATCAAGCGGCACGGAAAAGTCTACACCCAGGAGTACCGGCGCGGTGAGCCGATAACGCCACTCCGAGAAAGCGGCCGCGTTGAAACCAGCGGTACCCGGGTGACCTTCAAGCCCGACCCGCTCATCTTCGAGGTCTCGGAATTCAGCTTCGACGTGCTTTCCCAGCGGCTGCGGGAATTGGCCTTTTTGAACGGCGGCCTGTACATTGCGATTGAGGACGAACGCGATCAAAAACGTCATGATTTCCACTACCAGGGTGGGATTGTGTCGTTTGTCGAGCATCTGGGGGTGGCCAAGAAGCCGCTTCACTCCGAGGTGATTTACCTGACCGGTAGGAAAGGCATGGCCGAAGCCGAGATTGCCCTGCAGTGGAACGAGGGCTATACCGAGAACGTCTACACCTTTGCCAATAATATCAACACGATTGAGGGCGGTACGCACCTCAGCGGCCTGAAATCGGCCTTGACCCGCACGATCAACTCCTATGCCGCGGCCAACGGCCTGCTCAAAGCAGGGGCAACCCAGGCATCACCCGTTCAGGGCGAAGATATCCGCGAAGGACTGACAGCCGTCATCAGTATCAAAGTGTCTGAGCCGCAGTTCGAAGGCCAGACCAAAACAAAGCTGGGCAATAGCGATATCAAGGGCTTTGTCGAGACCCTGCTCAACGAAAAGCTGGGCATTTACTTTGAAGAGCATCCGAACGAGGCCAAGCGAATCATTCACAAGTGCATAGAGGCGTCCCGCGCCCGAGAGGCGGCTCGCAAAGCGCGGGATCTGACCCGACGAAAAGGCGCCCTGGATTCTGGTTCCCTACCCGGTAAACTGGCCGACTGTCAGGAACGCGACCCCTCGCTGAGCGAGATCTATTTTGTTGAGGGCGATTCGGCCGGTGGCTCGGCCAAACAGGGCCGCGACCGCCGGACCCAGGCCATCCTGCCCCTCCGGGGCAAGATCCTGAACGTCGAAAAGTCCCGCTTCGATAAAATGCTCTCCTCCCAGGAAATCCGGCTGTTGATCACTGCGCTCGGGGCGGGCGTCGGAAAAGAGGAAACCGACCTGTCTAAACTGCGCTACCATACCGTCATCATCATGACTGATGCGGACGTGGACGGCTCGCATATACGGACCCTGCTGCTGACCTTCTTCTACCGCCAGATGCCGGGGTTGATTGAAAACGGCCACATTTACATCGCCCAGCCGCCCCTGTATCGGGTCAAAAGAGGCAAAACCGAGCGCTACCTGAAGGACGAGACAGCCCTGGATGAATTTTTGATTGATCTGGGAATTGAAAACGTCCGGGTCGGACCCTTATCGGGGGAGGGGCTGAAGGAGTGGATCGGGACGTTCCTGCGCTGCGAGAAGCTGTTCGAGATGGTTGAACGTAAGCACAAAGATGTCCGGCTTGTGCGTGCCCTGCTCACTCAATCCCGTCTTTCCCCAGCGGTGCTGACCGATACACCCCGCTTGACCGAGATCTGTCGGGCGGCCGAGTCGTTTGCCCGCCACCACTTTCCCGACCTTATTCCGGTCTCTTTTTCGATTGAGACCGACCCCACGCTTGGCGGCTCCCGCATTATTGCCACCGCCAAGCTCAATGGATCGGGCATCCGAACCGTCATTGACGGCGATTTTCTGCACTTTCCCGAGGTCCAGGAGATCGGCCGCCTGCTTGAGCAACTGCGAGTGATCGGACAGGCGCCGTTTGTCGTGGTCCACAAAGACGAAGAGCACCCCCTGGCCCAGCAGCGCTATATTGTTGACTACATCCTGTCTCGTTCCCGCCAGGGAACCGAAATTCAGCGCTATAAGGGTTTGGGCGAGATGAACCCCGAACAGCTGTGGGAAACGACCATGAATCCCGACACCCGGCGTCTGCTCCAGGTCCGGATTGAGGATGCCTATGAGGCAGACGAAATCTTCGCTACACTGATGGGCGACGAGGTCGAACCCCGACGGCGATTCATTCAAGAAAACGCCCTGGCGGCCAAAAACCTCGATATCTGATCCCAAGCTTTCCGACTGTCATGGAAGAAGCGCACCGTCCCAGGAAAGGTGAACGATGACGACCACCTCATCAGGAAGAGATCATCGTCCGCCTTTCGTCAACATCGAACAAGAGATGCGTCAGTCCTATATGGACTACGCCATGAGCGTCATCATTGGCCGCGCCCTGCCCGATGTCCGGGACGGTCTCAAGCCGGTGCATCGCCGCGTGTTGTACGCCATGTCCGACCTGGCCAACGACTGGAACCGGCCGTATAAGAAATCGGCCCGCATTGTCGGCGATGTGATCGGCAAATACCATCCGCACGGGGACACCGCAGTCTACGATACCATCGTACGCATGGCGCAGGACTTCTCGCTGCGCTACCCATTGGTTGACGGTCAGGGGAACTTCGGCTCGATTGATGGCGACCCGCCCGCAGCCATGCGCTATACCGAAATCCGCATGACCCGCATGGCTGCGGAACTGCTGACCGACCTGGATCGGGACACGGTCGATTTTATCGCCAATTATGACGACTCAAGCCAAGAGCCAAGCGTTCTGCCGGCCAAGCTGCCCAACCTGCTCATCAACGGCTCGTCGGGCATTGCGGTCGGCATGTCGACCAATATCCCGCCGCATAATCTGGGCGAGGTGGTCGACGCGCTCGTGGCTCTGCTGGCTGACCCGACCCTGAGCAGCGCTCAGCTCATGCAATATATCCGCGGGCCGGATTTCCCCACCGGCGGGTTTATTCACGGTCTGACAGGCATCCGTGAAGCGTATGAAACCGGCAAAGGCATTATCCAGATGCGAGCCCGGACATCGGTTGAGGAAAATGATCGAACGGGTAAGAACAGCATTATTGTTGAGGAAATCCCGTTTCAGGTCAATAAAGCGCGCCTGATCGAACGCATTGCCGACCTCGTCAACGAGAAGCGCATTGAGGGTATCTCCGATCTGCGTGACGAGTCGGATCGCGAGGGAATGCGGATTGTCATTGAGCTGAAAAAGGACGTCGTTCCCGATATCGTCCTCAACCAGCTCTACAAGATGACCCCCATGCAGGACTCGTTTGGGGTGATTCTGCTGGCCATTGTTAATGAGCGCCCACAACTGCTGACCCTCAAACACAGCCTCGTCCATTTTTTGAACCATCGTCGGGACGTGGTGCGGCGCCGGACCGCTTTTACCTTGGCCAAAGCCCAGGACCGTCTGCACCTGCTCGACGGACTGAAAATCGCCTTGGACAACCTCGACGCGGTAATCCGACTCATCCGCGCCGGCGATAGTCCGTCCAGTGTCCGTCATCAGCTCACCACCCGCTTTGTGCTGAGCGAGGTCCAGGCTCAGGCTATCCTGGATATGCGCTTACAGCGCCTGACCCAGCTGGAGCAGGGAAAAATCATCAACGAGTACACCGAGACAGCTGGTTTGATCCGGCAACTGGAACACATTTTGGCCGATCCAGGTGAAATCAACGCGCTCATCAGCCAGGAGTTACAAGACCTCAAGACGCGCTTCGGCGACGCCCGCCGCACCGAGATTCTTGCCGCCAGCGCCGACCTGTCTGTCGAAGACCTGATTGCCGAAGAAGACATGGTCGTCACTATCTCCCACGCCGGCTATATCAAGCGGACGGCGGCTTCGCTGTATCGCTCACAGCGTCGTGGCGGACGTGGTATTGTAGCGGCAACCACGCGGGACGAAGATTTTGTCGAACACCTGTTTGTGTGCTCGACCCACGCCTATCTGCTGGTGTTCACCTCTTTAGGGCGAGTCTATTGGATTAAGGTCCACGAGATTCCGCAGGCTGGTCGGGCCTCAAAAGGCAAGGCCATCGTCAACCTGCTGCCACTCGGCGACGGGGAAAAGATCTCAGCCTTTCTGCCCGTGCGCGAGTTCAAAGACGACGCCCGCCTCGTCTTTGCCACCCGAAACGGCTTGATCAAAAAGACCGATCTGATGGCCTACGCCCACCCGCGCCCGGGCGGCATTATCGCCATATCCCTGGAGAACGGAGACGAAGTCATTGGCGTGCGGCTAACCCATGCCGAGCAGGAAATCCTGCTGTCAACCCGCCAGGGCCAAGCCATCCGTTTTTCCGAGCGGGATGTCCGTCCAACCGGGCGGAGTACCCGAGGGGTAAAAGGCATCAGTTTGGAGGCGGACGACGAGGTGGTGTCCCTGGCCGTGCTGAACCCGGACGAAAGCCTGCTGACGGTTTCGTCTCTGGGCTATGGCAAGCGGAGCAGTATGGACGCCTACCGCCTCCAATCGCGGGCCGGCAAGGGGGTCATCACCATACGGACGACCGACAAGACGGGCGAAGTTATTGGTGTGCGGGAGGTGACCGACGAGGATCACCTGATGCTGATCACCGATAGCGGACGGGTGATCCGGCTACGCCTGCGGGAGTTGCGCACCATCGGCCGCAACACCCAGGGGGTTCGGCTGTTTGATATTGACCCTCAAGAGCGGGTCGTCAGTCTCGCCCTGCTGGCCGAAGACGAAGAAGAGGACAGGGAACAGATCGAAAATGGCGTACGGTCTGCCGAACAGACCGTACGCACTACACAGGAGGACGTATGAGCGTACAGGTTGGGCAAGCTGCCCCGGATTTCACCCTCAAGACGAGCAAAATGCAGGATTTCACCCTGAGCGAACACAAGGGCAAGAAAAACGTGGTCCTGCTCTTTGTTCCCCTGGCCTTTACCGGAGGGTGAACAAACGAGTTTGGCTCCGTGCAAGCCAATATCGCCAGTTTCCAGAACGATGACACGCAGGTTGTCGGCGTCAGCGTTGACAGCCCGTTTTCCTTGGACGCCTGGGCCGCCAAAGAGGGCTATGAGTTCCCCCTGCTGAGCGACTTCAATAAAGAGGTTGCCGCCACCTATGACTCTCTCTATCCTGAGCTACTGGTGTTCAAAGGGGTGGCCAAACGGACGGCTTTTGTGATCGACAAAAACGGTGTGATCCAGTACGCCTGGCTGAACGATGACCCGGGCACCCTGCCCGACCTTGATGAGATCAAAGCCTGCTTGCAGCAGTGTGGCTAAGCCTGCCCGGCCGGGCGCCCGGGCCCGGCTGGCTGGAAGCGTTTCCGAAAAATCGGAACAAACATGATACTCAGGACCGCCCAGCCGCCACACACCAGCCCGTACAGCGTCCACAGATTTTTGGACGAGCCGTTTCGACCGGCAAAGACCCGGCATACGACGGCATCAAGCACATGAATGAAAGCAGCGGTAGAAACCAACTCCTGATAGTCGAGATCGTAGCCCAGAAGCCGCAGGCCGGTCACATATCCGAGCAAGACTTCGATATTCATGTGTGTCGTCCTTTTTGGTGCAATGGCTGAAGAGAAAACAGTATTTGAACGGCTCTATGAGCTTGGCGAGGAAAACCTCGCCCGGTTTGTCGAAGAGATGCTTACCAGTCCGGTTTTTGCCCAGGGTCTCGATCGCAGCCTGCGGAACGCGGCAGAAACCAAGGAAAAAGTTGACCAGAACATAACCGCCCTGCTCTCGCTTCTCAACCTCCCGTCCAAGGCTGATTACGACAGGCTGGCGACCCAGGTGGAGACCCTCCAGGGCAGCTTGGTGAATCTGAATCTTAAGCTTGACCGGCTCCTGGCCGAACAGAAAAAGCCGCGGCGAAGCGCAAAGAAACGGGCCGCGGCCAAACACTGAACATCCCTCGAATGCGTATGAAACGTCATCTGCTGTGTGTGGTGTGGGGGCTCAGTCTCTTGCTTGTGGGCCACCCCGGCTTTGCCTGGGACGAGGCGCGCTTTGCCCAGAAAAAGACCATGGCCTACTCCTATACGCTGCCCGACGGACAGGGAAATGGGCAGATAAAGACAGTCATTGGTTCTCCGCGGACCTACACCGTCCAGACCAAAGACACCCTGCTCGACATCGCCCGCTACTTTGACCTGGGCTTCAACGAACTCCGCGCCGCCCACCCCCAGGTCGACACTTGGCTGCCCGAGGTGGGATCAGAGATCCGCCTGCCGACCTTCTGGGTGCTGCCTAAAACGCGCTCCGCCGGGGTGAATATTGTGGTCAATATTCCGGAAATGCGCCTGTACTATTTCCCGACTCGGGCCAAACATGGTGCCCAGGCCCTGGCAATGACCTATCCGGTCGGACTTGGCCGGGAGGACTGGCCGACGCCCCAAACGCCGTTTCGGATCCGAGGCAAAACGGCCAACCCGACCTGGGTGATTCCCCAGTCCATTCGGCAGGAACGGATACAGGAAAGGGGCTGGTCAGAAACCAGTATTCCCGGCGGCTCGCCGGCCAACCCGCTGGGCAAGTATCGGCTGGAACTGAGCCTGTCCCAGGCGTCCGGTGCGTACGCCATCCACGGCACGAACAACCCCTGGGCGGTCGGCAGAATGGTCACCCACGGCTGTATTCGGCTGTATCCCGAAGACATCGCGCGTTTCTTCGAGTTGGTACCGGTCGGCAGTTCCGGCGAACTGACCTATCAGCCGGTCAAGGTCGGGATGCAACACGGTCAGGTGTACGTCGAGGTTCACGCCGACATCTATGGCCTAGTGGCCGACCCGTGGGCAGATGCCCAGCGCGTGGTGCAGGACAGCGGTTGGGCGCATCTGGTCGATCCGGCCCGGCTGCTCCGAGCCCTGCGCGAGCAGTCCGGCGTTCCGGTCGATGTGACGGCCGAGCCGCTGACTGCGCTCTGGGATGATGACCGTCCTGGAAAGGGAAACGTGATAACCGATCCTGGAAAATGAGATCGCCGTTTCCCTTTTGTTGAGAAACACGATGGAACTCAAAGTACGGACCCGGAATAAAAACGATGTGGTTGATCTGACCCGGCAAATCGCCGAGTTGGTCCGGCAGGCCGATCTTGAACACGGGCTATGTCATGTCTATGTGCCCCACGCCACGGCCGCGATTATTGTGAACGAAAACGACGACCCGCAGATTGGCCAGGATTTGCTCACGGTTCTCGACGGCCTCATCCCCGAGGGCGTCTGGCTGCACGACAAGGTCGACGAAAACGGGGCGTCGCATCTGAAAGCGACTATTTTGGGTCCAAGCGAAACCGTTCCCATCCAGCGGGGACGCCTGGCGCTCGGCACCTGGCAGGCCATTATGCTGGTGGATTTTGACGGACCACGCGACCGGACGGCCATTGTGACCCTGACCCGAGCGTGAAGTCATGGCGCGGTCAATCAAAGACTGGCCGGAATCGGATCGTCCCCGAGAAAAACTGATCGAAAAAGGTCCTGGCTCTCTCTCCAATGCCGAACTGTTGGCCATTCTTCTGCGGACCGGGAATGCCAGCAGCGGGCAGACCGCGCTGGATCATGGCCGAGCCCTGGTCCAGCAGTTTGACGAATCTTTTCGGAGACTTGCCGAGGCCAGCATTCGGGACTTGTGTGGGGTCAAAGGCATAGGCCCGGCCAAGGCCGCCCAGATCCAGGCCAGCCTGGAAATTGCCAGACGGTTTGCCGCCGAGGAGCTGAAACAGGGTCAGCCATTTCGCTCCTCGGCGGATGTCTTTCATCACTATCAGGAGCAGCTGGGCAACCTCAAAAAAGAGGAGTTCCACGTTCTGCTGCTTGACGCCAAGAACCGCAAGCTCAAGGATGTCCGCGTCTCGGAGGGTTCGCTGACCTCGTCTCTGGTCCACCCGCGCGAGGTCTTCACCCCGGTGGTCCGGGAGTCGGCGGCTGGGGTGATTCTGATCCATAACCATCCCAGCGGCGATCCGGCTCCGAGTCAGGAAGATCTCCAGATTACGCGGCGCTTACGCCAGGTTGGCGAAATCATGGGGGTACACGTCCTTGACCATCTGATTATCGGCAAGGGCTGCTATGTGAGCTTCGTGGACGACGGGTATTGGGAGGCATAGGAAACGAGATGGGGCTCAACCGTGCGCTGATCGGCAAACAGTATCCGGCTCAGGACTATGGCGTCACGGCCGAGGCGGTGAGCAAATACGCCAGAGCCTACAACGAGGACAACCCGCTCTTTTTTGAGCCCGACCCGTCCCACCGCGTGCTTGCCCCGCCGATGTTCGGGGTCGTGCTGGGCTGGCTGCCGATCATGACGGTGGTGACGGATAGCGAGCTGAGCGTGGACGTGCTGCGGCTCCTGCACGCCGAGCAGGATATGCGTTTTGTGCTGCCCGTGGTGTCGGGTGATATCATTACCAGCATGGCGACCCTGATGGATATTGAGGACAGGACTGGCGGGGAGTCGTTCACGCTGGCGGTGGACAGCACCAACCAACGCGGACAGACCGTCCAACACATGCGTTTTGGGGCCTTCATCCGGGGCGAACGACGCCGGGGCAGGAGTCTTGGGGCCTTTGGCCCGTCCCCTCAGGCCCAGCCGCTGCTGCGCGTCGCCCAGTCCATTGACCCCGATCAGACCTACCGCTATGCCGAGGCCTCGGGCGACCGCAATCCCATCCACCTCGATGAGAATATCGCCAGAATGGCCGGCCTGCCGGGCATTATCGTCCATGGCCTGTGTACCATGGCGTTTACCTCAAAAGTGATGATTGATCACCTGTGTGATCGTGAGCCCAGCCGCCTGAAGCGGCTGCGGGTGCGTTTTTCGCGCCCCGTCTTTCCGGGCCAGACCATTACCACCGCCGTGTGGCCACCCGCCCAACCGGCCGGCCGGCACAGCGTGTATACCTACGAGACCTACAATCCGGATGGCAAGGCGGTGGTGAAGGACGGCATTGCCGAAATCGCTCCGGCTGAGAAACCGGAAGCAATCAGCTAGAACGGGACATCATCGTCGTCCGGCACGGGCGGCGCCTCATAGCCTCCCGCGCCTGAGCCGGCGCTACCGGACTCGTACTGGCCAGAGGAGCGGCCCTCGCCCCCTCCGCCGCCGAGGAACTGGACCCGCTGGGCAACGATCTCGGTGACGTAGCGTTTGTTGCCGTCTCGGTCGTCGTAACTGCGGGTCTGAATCCGTCCCTCAACATAGACTTGTCTGCCCTTGGACAGATACTGTCCGCAGGATTCGGCCTGCTTGCCCCAGACCACGATATTGTGCCAGTCGGTGCGTTCCTGACGCCCGTTCTCCTGGTCCATCCAGGTATCTGTGGTGGCCACCGGAAAGTTGGCTACCGCTCGTCCGCTCTGGGTAAACCGCACCTCTGGATCTCTGCCCAGATTACCGAGAATAATCGCTTTATTGACCGCAGCCATGGCGTGTTCCCCCTGTCCGGCAGCCTACCAACCGCCTCTTTTCAAGTCAATTAGTCACGGCGTCCGTTGCTGATTGGCCGGGGCTTACCTATACTCTGAAGGGGAACGATGATCTCTTCCTGATGAGTGGTCATCATCGTTCCCCTTTGCTGAATGGAGGGTAGCGAACTGTGCGAACTCTACTGAATGCGCTTTTGACCCGCTTGGCGTGGGCGGTCTGTTGTGTCGTCTGGGTTCTACTCGGCGGTATTCCGGCCCGGGCTGAGCCTGCCCGAGACACCCCGTTTGTGGAGACCGGCCGGCAGGGCATGGTCGTGACCGCCAATGTTCAGGCCAGTGAGGCCGGCCTGAAGATGCTGCGCCAGGGCGGCAACGCGGTGGACGCTGCGGTGGCGGCCTCGTTTGCGATCAGTGTGACGCGCCCGCAGTCAACCGGCATTGGGGGTGGCGGGTTTCTGCTGCTGCACCTGGCCCAAGATAAGAAAGTCCTGGCCTTTGACTTTCGGGAACGGGCGCCGCTTGGAGCCACCCGCGACATGTTTGTGCGGGA
The DNA here is from genome assembly GCA_021296095.1 of Desulfurellaceae bacterium. Classification (NCBI taxonomy): domain Bacteria; kingdom Pseudomonadati; phylum Campylobacterota; class Desulfurellia; order Desulfurellales; family Desulfurellaceae; species Desulfurellaceae bacterium. Next base: position 73,790 of record JAGWBB010000025.1, read on the forward strand.
CGGCAAAGCTGTGCCGGCGCTGAGCCGAGCCGGCCCGCTGGCCGTTGGCGTACCCGGGCTGGTGGCCGGCCTCGTTGAGGTGCATGAACAGCACGGCAGCCTGCCGCTGGCCGACGTCATGGCTCCGGCGATTGGTCTAGCCGAGAACGGTTTCCCGGTCTATCCGTTTCTGGCCCGGGCGCTGAGCTATCGTGAGGAGATGCTGGGCAACTCGCCGGCCACCCGAGCGGTCTATTTTCGGCAGGATCGCCTCCTGGGCGAAGGGGAGCTGCTGCTTCAGAAAGATCTGGCCACCAGCCTGCGGGCGATCGCGGCCACCGGAAAAGACGCCTTTTATCGTGGTCCTCTTGCCAGGGCGCTGGTGGCCGAAATGGAAACCCGGGGCGGACTCATCACCCAGGCCGACCTGGAGCGCTATCAGGTCATCGCCCGGACGCCGATGTCCGGGAGCTTTCAAAATGCCCGGATCCACGCCATGCCGCTGCCCAGCTCGGGCGGAGTGCTGATCATCCAGATGCTGAAGGTGCTGGCGGGTTTTCCGATCCAGAAGTTCGGCTTTCATACCCCGACCGCCACCCATGTGCTGACCGAGACCCTGCGGCTGGCCTTTCGAGATCGGGCGCGCTACCTGGGCGATAGCGATTTTGTTGAGGTGCCGGTCGAGATGCTGGTCTCGGACGACTATAGCCGGACGCTGCGGGCCAGCATTGATCTGGCCCAGGCCGGCTCCAGTCGGGGCATTCCCGACGCGCCGGGGAAGATTGAATCGACCAGCACGACCCATCTGTCGGTCATTGACGCGGCCGGCAACGCCGTTTCAACAACCCAGACCGTCAACCTGTTCTTTGGCAGCGGCGTGATGGTGCCCGGAACCGGGATTATGCTCAACAACGAGATGGACGATTTTAACGCCCAGCCGGACGAGCCGAATGCCTTTGGGCTGTTGGGCAAAACCGATGCTAACGCGGTGGCGCCGGGCAAAACCCCGCTCAGCAGCATGACGCCGACGATCGTGACCCGCGACGGACGCGTGCGCCTCATCGTCGGCGGGCCGGGCGGATCGCGGATTATCAGTTCGGTGTTGCAGATCCTGCTCGGGGTGTTGGCCTATGAGCAGTCTCTGCCGCAGGCCATGTTCGCGCCGCGCATTCATCATCAGTGGTTCCCCGACCGGCTCGATGTGGAAGTCTGGGACGGGGCGCAAGACGAGGGCCTGGTCGACGCGCTGAAGCAGCTGGGCCACACCGTGCGGGTGCTCGAATCCGGTCCGGGCAAGTTCTCCCGTTTCGGCAATATCCAGGCGATTGGCGTCAATCCGGATTCGGGTCTCATCACCGGGGTGGCCGATCCGCGCGCCGGCGGTCGCCCGCGTGGATTCTGAACAGAAAGAGCAGATGTATGAGCATCGACGTCGACTACTACAATCTGGAAGACCTGCTCGGCCAGGAAGAGCGTCTGGTGCGGGATGTGGCGCGGCGCTTTATTGACGATGAGTTCATGCCCCGCATCCAGCTCTGCTTCCGTGAGGGCCGGTTTCCCACCGAGCTGATCCCCCGCTTGGGTGAGCTCGGCTTTTTAGGCATGACCCTACCGACCGAGTACGGCTGCGCCGGACTCAATAACATCGCCTATGGCCTGGTCAGCCAAGAGCTGGAACGGGGTGACAGCGGCCTGCGCTCGTTTGCCAGCGTGCAGTCCTCGCTGGTCATGTATCCCATTTTTCAGTTCGGTTCGGATGAGCAGAAAAAATTCTGGCTGCCCCGCCTGGCCACGGCCGAAGCGGTCGGCTGCTTTGGGCTGACCGAGCCGGACTTTGGCTCAAATCCGAGCGGCATGCTCACCCGGGCGCGCCGGGAGCGGGGCGGCTATGTGCTGAACGGCACTAAGCGCTGGATCACCAACGGGTCGATCTCCGACCTGGCCGTGGTGTGGGCCAAGCTTGAGGAGGACGGCACGGACGTGATCCGTGGCTTCCTGGTCGAGAAAGAACGCGCGGGCTTCACCCGCCGCGACATTCCGGGTAAGTTCAGCTTCCGGGCCTCGGTCACCTCCGAGTTGATTTTTGAAGACTGCTGGATCCCCGAGGACAACCTGCTGCCCAAAACCGGCGGCCTCAAATCACCCCTGATGTGCCTGACCCAGGCGCGCTACGGTATTGCCTGGGGTGCGCTGGGCGCGGCCATGGCGTGTTATGAGTCGGCCCTGGAATATGCCAAAAACCGGGTCGTGTTCTCCCGGCCGATCGGCGGCTATCAGCTCGTGCAGGCCAAACTGGTGACCATGATTACCGAAATCACCAAGGGCCAGCTGCTGGCCCATCGTCTCGGCACGCTCAAGGACGCCGGGACCATGCGGCCCCAACAGGTCAGCATGGCCAAGATGAATAACGTCTCGACGGCGCTGCACACTGCCCGGCTGGCGCGCGACATCCTGGGCGGCAACGGGATCACCGATGACTATCCGGTCATTCGGCATCTGTTGAACCTGGAGACGGTCAATACCTACGAGGGGACGGAAGACATCCACCGCCTGACCATCGGCCGGGATGTGACGGGGCTGAGCGCGTTTGAGTAAGACCGCCTCCAAGACGGAGTCCATCGAACGGGTGGGAAGAGGAAACGTGTCGTCAAACCACAATGAACTGTTGACACGTTTCCTCTTTGGGACGCGACGGGTACGGCTGTTGCAGGTCAGGGACCTCGAAGACTGGATAGACCGCGACGCGCTGCTGCGTGACGATACGCCCGAGCCGCCGTACTGGGCTCTGGTGTGGACCGGCGCTCGCAGCCTGGCCAACTACGTTGAGGAACATGTCGCCTGCGCCGACCGATCCGTCCTCGACCTCGGCTGCGGGCTGGGCCTGACCGGCATTGTGGCCAGCCTCAAGGGCGGCCGGGTGACCTTTGCCGACCACGAACCCCAGGCCCTGGCCTTTGCCCGCGCCAACGCCGAGCTGAACGGCTGCTGCGGCTATCGGACCCAACAGCTGGACTTCAGCCATGACACCCTTGCGCAGCGCTTTTCGCTGATTCTGGGAGCCGAGATCGTGTACGACCGCCCCCTGTTTCCAGTCCTGATTGATTTTGTGCTGCGGCATCTGACGCCGGACGGCAGCGCGCTGCTGGCCGACGCTCATCGGACCAATACCGACGAGTTCTACCGCCAGCTTGACGCGCGGGGGCTGGCGTGGACGCGAACGGCCGTCCAGGAACGTGAAGACAATCTTCCCCTGACCGTCCACTTGGTGACGGTGCGACAAGGTGAACGATGATGACCACCGCATCAAGAAGAGATCATCGTTCACCTTGAAGGGCTCGGCATGGTAAGCCAGCGAACAATCCACAGCGTGTTTCGCATCCTGCGGCGGGAGGCGCCGCACTGGAACGCTCCGGTTGTGACCCATATGGCCAGCCTGTCGCGCGATCCCTACCAAGTGCTCATTGCCTGCCTGCTCAGCCTGCGGACCAAGGACGAAACCACGGGGCCGGCCGCCCGGCGTCTCTTCTCACTGGCCGACACGCCCGACCAGATGCTGCGTCTGACGCCCGACCAGATCGAGCGCGCCATCTATCCGGTCGGCTTTTACAAAACCAAGGTCCGAACCGTCATCGACGTGTCACGTCGCATTATCGAGGAGTACGACGGACACGTGCCGGATGAGCTTGACGAGCTGGTGGGCTTCAAAGGCGTGGGTCGCAAGACGGCGAATCTGGTCCTGACCCAGGGCTTTCAGAAGCTCGGCATCTGCGTCGATACCCATGTCCATCGCATCTCAAACCGCTGGGGCTATGTCCGTACAAAAACCCCGGAGCAGACAGAGATGGCCCTGCGCGACAAGCTGCCCACACAGTACTGGATCGAGATCAACGATCACCTCGTCGCCCTGGGTCAGACGATTTGCCACCCGACCTCGCCCCGGTGCAGCCAGTGCCCGCTGGAACGCTACTGCGACAAACTGGGGGTTGTACGCCGCCGCTGAATCCCACCCCGCCGGAAAGAGGAAACGTGTCGTCCAATCACGTGAAGGATGTTGACACGTTTCCTCTTCTCACCACCCGCACCAAACTGGCCTGGGTGGCGATCCTGTATTTTGCCCAGGGGCTTCCGGTCGGACTGCCGTTTTCGGTCTACTTCCGCGCCCATGGGATGAGTCTGGAAGAGATCGGCCTGCTCAGCCTGACCGGCCTGCCGTGGGCGCTCAAGTTTGTCTGGGCTCCGGCCGTAGACCTGCGCGGAAAGCGACGGACCTGGATTGTTGTCTGCCAGGGACTGCTGGCGCTTGATATCTGCCTCCTGCTGGCGTGTGATCCTACCCGGCTGACCAGCCTCAGCTGGGCGCTCCTGATTGCCCTGCCTTTTTTGTCGGCGACCCAGGACATCGCCATTGATGCCTATACGATTGAGCTGCTCAATGAGGAGGAAATCGGTCCGGCCAACGGCATCCGCGTCACCACCTACCGGCTGGCCCTGATCTGTACCGGCGGTGTCTTTGTCGCCCTGGCCGGTCTGGTCGGCTGGGCGGTCGCCTTTGTCGGGGCCGCGCTGGTGCTGGCCGCTTCGGCTGTCTTGAGCAGTCGGGCGCCCGAGCTGACGCGACCACGTCCGCGGCTGGCCGACTGGGAGAAAGAGGAAACGTGTCAACAGGGGTCATGGAGTTGGAGGACACGTTTCCTCTTTGCGGAACTCAGGCGGGTGTGCATCGGTCCGTTGCAGAGCTTCTGGCAACGTCCCGGCATGGTCTATGTCGGGCTCTTTATTCTGAGCTTCAAACTCGGGGATATGGCTCTTGGTCCAATGGTGGGTCCCTTCTGGGTGGACCGGGGATTCACGCTCGTGCAGATCGGGACGGTACCCGGCACGCTGGGGGTTGTGGCGACCATCCTCGGCGCACTGCTGGGCGGCAAGCTCACCCAATGGTGGGGCCTGTTCCGAGCCTTGTGGATCCTCGGCGCTGCCCAAGCCGTATCCAATCTGGTCTACGCCGCCGCTGCCGCGCTGCCGCCCTCGGCAGCCTTGATGTACACCGCCTCGGTTGTCGAATCGTTCTGCGGCGGGCTGGGCACCGCGCCCTTTCTGGCTTTTCTCATGTACATCTGCGACAAGACCCGCGCCGCCACGCAATACGCGTTACTGAGCGCACTGTTCGGCCTCAGCCGGTCGGTGTCGGGCGCGTTTTCTGGGGTGCTGGCCGAGAGCCTGGGCTATGCGGCGTATTTCACGGCGACCTTTTTCCTGGCTTGGCCCGCGTTTTTGCTCTTGCCGTGGGTGCGAAAGTGGATTAGGCAGAGGAGGGCTGAGGAGAGCGCCGGCGCAGAAAGCTCGGGAGCATGAAAAATCCTCCTCAATCTCAATGCGCACTGACAGGGAGTCATCATGAATCTTATTCACACCGTATACGAGCCGCCGGGCGACGGGCCACACCCGACCCTGCTGACCCTGCACGGCTGGGGCGCCAACGCGCTCGACCTGCTGGGCCTGGCCCCCCATCTGTGCGGCGGGACGTTTCTGGTCCTCTGCCCCCAAGGCCCCATACAGGTGCCAATCGGTGGCGGAGCGGTCGGCTACGGCTGGTTTCCCCTCACCGGCGCCGGACCGGTCAATGTCCAGGCGGTTCTTGAGGCCCGGGAGCAGCTCCAGACCTTTCTGGCCGAGGTACTCGGGCGCTATCCCATTGACCCCAAAAAACTGGCCTTGCTAGGTTTCAGCCAGGGCGGGGTCATGGCCTACAGCCTGGGTCTGGGGGAACCTGAACGATATGCCGGCTTAGCCGCCCTGAGTTCGTGGCTGCCTAAGGATCTGTTGAGCGTCTTTCCGGATGTGCCGGCCACCGAACAGCTGCCGGTCCTCGTTCAGCACGGTAGCCAGGATGAGTTGGTCGATGCCGGTCGCGCCCGCCAGTCGGTTGAAATCCTGCGCAATGTGAATGTCCCCCTCACCTATCGCGAGTATGAGATGGGACATCAGATCAACGCCGAGAGCTTGCGTGACCTCTCGACCTGGTTGCAGGAAAAAGTCGTCTCGCCAATTCAGCTGGCCTCCTGAGCGTCTTGCAAGAAGCGCCGGACCTGGCGCATGAACAGGTCCAGCTGATCGTGATGGACCCAGTGGCCGGCATTCGGCACGGTCACGATGCTGGGCTGCCGAAAGGCGCCCGCCCGGCCGTCCTGCTCCGGGTCGGACGCCCACGAGTCGGCGCCCCGCAGGAGCAGGGTTGGGCAGGTAATTCGCCCCCAGATATCCTGGGCGTCGGTCATATTGAACCGGTAGGGCGACTGGGATCGCACATAGTTGTCGAACTTCCAGGTATAGCTGCCGTCCTCGTTGCGATTGGCCCCGTACAGCGTCAGATGGTGGGCCTGCTCCCGACTGAGCCGGGGGTTGGCGTCGCGCATGCGCTCAATGGCCTCCTCCAGAGTTTTGTAGCGGCGCGGTAGCCGGCTGGCAAAATCGCGCATCTGGGAGACCCACACCCGCATGCGCTCTTGAGCGGTGTTGGGTTGGGCGGCCAGCATGTTGGGCGGGGGACCCAGCCCTTCGATGGCGACGACTTTTTTGACCCGGTCCGGGTATACCCCGGAGTATTGGAGGACGATTCCGCCGCCGAGCGAGTGACCGATCAGCGTGACCGGAAACTGATCGGTCTGGGCCAACAGCTGGGCGATATCGACCACATGCTCAATCATGGAGTATTCGCTGCCGCGGGCCCACTCTGAGTCGCCGTGGCCGCGCAGGTCCGGAGCGATGATGTGATAGTCGTTCCGAAAGGCTTGGGCGACCCAGTCCCAGTTGCGGCAGTGGTCCCGCCCGCCATGAATGAGTGCCATCAGCGGCTTATCGGGATTGCCCCAGTCAACGTAGTGGAGTTTGAGGCGTTGGGAGTAGAAGGAGTGGGAAGTCGGTCCGATAATGTGTTGTTCTGGCATACGGGTTCCTCTCTGGCCCGGATTGTAGCCAGTGGAGGGGACGGGTCGCAACTATCCTGAGCGCGAGGGGATCGAAGTGAATCACAAGAAGCTCTACAGGCTTTATAAGGAGGAAGGGCTAACGGGGCGTAAACGGGGTGGCCGGAAACGGGCGTTGGGGATGCAGGCACGACTGGCGATTCCGCAGGAGCCGACCCAGCGCTGGTCGCTGGACGACGGTTCTGCATTCTGAGCGTGATTGACGACTTCAGCCGGGAATGCCTGGCGACGGTGGTAGACAACTCGATCCCCGGCATCCGCGTTGCCCGTGAGCTCGACCGCGTTGCGGCGATACGAGACTATCCCTGCACGGGGGTCAGCGACACCGGCACGGCACTGCCCTCGAACGCCATGCTCACATGGCAGCAGGCCCGCGGTGTCGAATGGCACAACAGGAAAGTTTTCATTGCACGTGTCTCCATGTCAGATTTTGTCCTCCCTTGCCGTTATCATAGAAAAAGGGCAGAAGGACAGAGGAGCGAGGCGCGT